>JAPOVY010000065.1 GCA_026707905.1 Gammaproteobacteria bacterium
AGCGACAGTAGTGGGACGTTTGCATTGATCGGTAACCAGAATGGATATTCGGTTGAAACGTTTGAGCTGCCACCAAGCAATGCCGTCGCTTGGGGGGATCTGAATAACGACGGATCAACTGAGTTGATAGCGTGCAGCGATCGAGGGATTTCGATCACTGCAGCCGTTCATGCTGCAGACCGATCAGCTCAGTCGATCTCGAATTCCGAATGTCAATTCGTTAGAACGATCGACGCTGACCACGATGGTGACTTAGATGTACTCGTCGGGAGCCAAACGGGTTTTCAAATCTATCACAACGACATGAACGGGAGCTTTGATCTTTACGCGGTGGATGAAGGTCCATCATTCGGAACGGCGGTCACGCAGGTACTTGCTGAGGATTTAGACCGAGATCGCGACGTTGACCTCGTTCTCGTTGGTAACGGTGGGATGAATCAGGTATTGCGCAATGAGCTCACCTGGCGTTACGAGCCATTCGCGGGTCTTCAAGAACTTGAGAACACAACTCTTCGTGCGATTACCGCGTTGGACGTCGATGTAGACGGACGAGTGGAGCTGATTACTGCATCTACAGAGGGGAACCTCGACATATGGGAATTCGGAAACCCAAATTGGAGCCGCCGCAGCCTTGAAATTGCTGGTGGTGCGGTGTTCGCACTCGACGCGCACGACTTCGATGGCGATGGTAGATCAGACCTATTCGTCGCGCACCGTGACGGGTTTACAGTATTCGATCCTCGGTCATCTTCAACGCTTGCAGAAGTGCAGCTGATGGACCTTAAGGTGGCATTACCAGTCTATGTCAACGCGAAGTCGGGACCCGCCGTCGTAACCGCTTCATCTTCCGGGGTCGAGGTTTTTCCCGCCGGCAATGGCCGATATTCGTTTCTTGCGATTAATCCGTCTGGAAGAACGAGCGCTGACCAAATGCGTTCAAACGCTTCCGGTATAGGAACTTACATTAAGCTGCGTGCTGATACGCGCTGGTCTGTTGCCAGCAGTTTCAGCTATCACTCTGGTGCTTCTCAGAGTCTTATGCCAATCATGTTCGGTTCTGGTGGCGCGGATCGAGCCGACTATGCAGAGCTTTTATGGTCTGACGGCGTAACCCAATCCGAGATCGCGCTGGATTTTGGCGAACTTCACGTTATCGAGGAAATCCAACGTCAACTCGCTAGTTGCCCGGTCGTATTCGTTTGGAATGGCGAAAAGTACGAATTCGTGAGCGATGTGTTAGGGGTAGCCGCGCTCGGTTACTTTGCCGAACCAGGTGTCACAACGCCAGTTCGGTCGAAAGAGCGAATATTGCTCCCCGACGGCTTACTTCAACCACGCGCCGGTCGATATGAAGTCAAAATCGGGGAACCGATGGAGGAGATTCTCTATCTAGATTCCGCTTCGTTAATTTACTTTGACGCGCCACACGGGTGGTCCATGACCCTCGACGAACGGCTGAACGTAAAAAGTGCGAGTCCAACTAGTAAGCCGATCTATTTTGAAAAAACCTACGATCCGGTTCGTGCAGCGACAAATATTGAACCCAATGTTCTAGGGCAAATCACAAAGACAGACTATTCGGCAGTAGATCCTGGACCCGTCGATCCTCGATTCATAGGCTTACTAGCAAACGAACTGACGCTTACGCTTGAATTCGACACGGAACTACCCGAACAAAACGCAGTATTAGTCGCCGACGGGTGGGTTGAGTTTCCATATTCGCAAACTTCTTTTGCCGCTTATCAATCGAACGCGAAGTATCAAGCGCCTACGATCGAAGCACGTGATCGTACCGGATCGTGGTTCGTCGTTGCCGAGGAATTCGGGTTTCCAGCAGGCATGCCGAAGCAAATGGCGTTGCCATTGCCGCCACTCCCCAAAGGGACAACGGCACTTCGCTTGCGCTCGAATCTCGAAATCTACTGGGACAGAATCCGAATTGTGAAATCGAGCGACTTACCGAACGCGACGAGTACGCGAATCCAGCTCGATAGAGCGATAGTTCGGACCACTGGATTTGCTCATCGCACGACCGGGTCGCAACGTACTCCGTACTATGACTACGATAGTCGACATACGAGTGGCGATGCAAAGCTTGCCAACGGCTTCTATACTGTCACAGGTGATGCTACGGAATTAGTTCTCGAAGCGGACAGTGCTGTTGCAATCGTTGGTAGCGGAGAGGAAGTTCACCTTGAATTTGCGATTCCAAATCCACCGAAAGAGGGGTATCAACGGTATTACGCACTTGAGTTCCAAGGTTGGGCTAAAGACATGGATCTCTATACTGAAAATGGTGATACGGTAGATCCTCTGCCAATCCGAGACGACATCACGGCGGAGCAACTCAACAATCGAAACCTGCTGCACGCACG
>JAPOVY010000021.1 GCA_026707905.1 Gammaproteobacteria bacterium
TTGATTGGTTGAATCTCGTCGTCGGTAGGTAAAGGTGCGGACTCAAGCTGCGTTAACGTCAGCAGATCGTCCACCATGAAGCGCATCCGATCGACTGGCATAACGAGACGCTCCGCGAGCTCGCGAAGCGTCGCTTCGTTCAGTTCATCTTTCGTCATCGATTCAACATAGCCAAGCATCACCGTCAGAGGCGTTCGCAACTCATGGGATACGTTGGCGATAAAGTCTTGACGCATCGTGAGGAGACGATTGAGTTCTGAGATATCGCGCGCGATCACGAGCTGACGGTTTTGGTCGAGTTCAACGACCCGGACTTCAAGGCGTTTGGAATCGTCGATCGGTGAAATGATTTCGATGATTTCGGATTCATCATCAGTTAATAAGCGATAGAGACTTGGATGTCGAATTAATGTGGTCAGATCGGTTCCGATGTCTATTGGCTTGATACCAAGGAGATCCTGAGCGGATTGGTTGAAAGTCTCGATCTGATGTTGTTGCTGTAGAGTGATCCATGCATCTGGTAGATAGTCTGATGTGGATCGAATCCGCTTCAACGCCTGAAGAAAGGTACGTGAACGTCTGCGGGAATGTTCGATTGATCGGATAACTTGCTTACGAGCGTCTTCCCAAGCTTCGGACTTCATCGGCATCGGTTGAAGGGGGTTATTCAGCCACTTTCTTAATTCCTGTTCACGGACAAGCATGTAAATGAGATGACCTAAAAGCAAACACACGAAAGCCCAACCCGTAAACCCACTTGATAGCTCAACGACAAGCGCTACTAGCCCGAACCCAACTACGATTAAGGTTCTTGTCGAACGTGGTTTCACGCACTTGCGAAGGCAGGATTCAGACGATAACCCACACCATGTACCGTCTGTACAAGAGTATCCATTTCATACTCGTGTAACGCTTTGCGAAGGCGCAATACGTGCACGTCGACTGTTCGCTCGTCGACGAAGACGCTACGCCCCCAAACTAGATCAAGTAGCTGACTTCGGTGAAACGCACGTTTCGGATGCCGAAGAAATAGCTCCAAAAGGCGGTACTCAGTCGGTCTCAGGTGGATGTAGTCGCCTTTGACGCACACGCTGTGAGCAACCGTGTCCAGGCTTAGACCTTCGACCGACAATTGACTACCTTCAAGGTCCCCGACTCGGCGCAGTAGTGCTTTTATCCGCGCATTTAACTCCCGGGGTGAAAATGGCTTCGTAACGTAGTCATCGACACCTGCATCAAAACTCTTCAGTTTATCGACTTCCTCTCCGCGAGCCGTCAACATGATTAGTGGGATGTCTTTCGTATATTGGTCGTGTCGAATCCGACGTGCTAGTTCGATCCCATTCATACGCGGCAACATCCAGTCGATTAGGATCAGATCCGGCGCTTCGTTCTGTAGCTGGACCAGAGCAGATTCGGCGTCGGGGACCACGGACACGGTATATCCTGATCGTCCAATTGAATACTGAAGCAATTCACGAATTTCCTGCTCGTCTTCAACTACCAGAATGTGGTGCGACGTCATTGTGATTTGTTAGTAGAAATCTAGGAGGAATAGGATGGAATTAGATATGACAACTTCGTGAATCTCGTAACGAAATGAAGCTTAGCTTGTTATGACTGAACTGTGATTTGGCAAGCTTACAATGCGGCGCTTCGATATCCGTGCCCGATACAGTTCCGGTTCGTGCGATGTTCAACTCAAGACACGAGCATTACGTTCGGGGATTTTGAGGATATCTAATGCGACGACTTACAGAAAGGCTTATACCGCATGGGCGAGCAGCGTCAATTACACGCAGAAGACGGCTTCACATTAGGCGCTTACGAGGCAATGCCGGACGGTGATCCGAAAGGTGGAATCGTGATCATCCAAGAGATTTTCGGTGTCAATTCCCACATACGTGAAGTCGTTGATGGCTATGCTGCTGAGGGCTATGCAGCGATCGCGCCTCAGATTTTTGACCGGGCTAAGCGCGATGTCGAACTAGGCTATGAGGGAGACGACATGGCCGAAGGAATGAAGTTCGCATTTCAGGAAACCGATCGCGCGAAAACGCTTACGGACATCCAGGCCGCCGTCGAGGAAATTGGTAAATGGGGTAAGGTCGCCGTTATCGGATACTGTTACGGTGGTCTATTAACCTGGTTGTCTGCATGTCAACTTCGCGGTATTGCATGTGCGGCACCGTTTTACGGTGGCGGAATTGCCGCAGAGAAAGATCAGGTTGCTCGATGTCCGGTCATGATGCATTTTGGCGAACTTGATCAGATGATTCCCATGTCAGATGTTGACGATATAAAGGCAGCTCAACCCGACGCGATGGTATACACATACGCCGCGGACCATGGGTTTAATTGCGACCATCGCGC
>JAPOVY010000138.1 GCA_026707905.1 Gammaproteobacteria bacterium
TGCGCGGCAGATACTTCGCGGCCACGATAGCAGTACCGTCGCGATGATATTTGATGAAGGCGAGCCTCTCGGTCAAATATTGAAAGATCGAGGCGTCTATCCTGTAGCCGGAATAGTTGAGGCCTTGTTCATTGCTATTGCCGAAAGGTTTCAGGTAGAACTCATTGATCTCATACCCGAGGAAGTAGAAATTTCACATTGGGAAATCAGAAATCTATTCGAAAATACTGTTCTCTGGCGATCACCGGAATCATTTTCAATTAGAACGCTCGAGATTTTGAACGAAGGTTTCGGTAATACGGAATTTTCGAGATCAGCGCTAGACATTTTGCTTAAGCTCTCTACCGAGCCGGACCATCCCTGGAATGCTCGTCTTCTTCATAAAAACTTGATAGGCAAACAGATTGCGGAGCGCGACCATTTCTGGTCTATTCGGATTGCGAGGGGAGGTAGCTCAGAAGAGGATGGGCATGAATCGACTGAGAGGACACTCATTGAATGGGCTTGTTTCGGCGATATTGGTGAAGCCGATGACGAGCGAATCCGTCTATGCGCGGTTGTTTTGCTGTGGTTTCTGACAACATCGAACCGCAAGATTAGGGACAGTGCCACCAAGTCGCTCGTGCGCTTGTTTGTTGAAAGGACCCAGATTGTCGAAGGCCTCTTTGCCGAATTCTGTGATGTCAACGATCTATATCTTGTGGAGAGGCTATACGCCGCTATCTACGGTACCGTATGCAATATAAACGATGGTTCGGTTATTGCTGATATTGCAAAGCTTGTGTTCGACAAGATCTTCGCAGATGGGCAGCCTATCCCCCACATCCTTCTCAGGGACTATGCTAGAGGCGTACTTGAACGGGCGCTCTCGAAAGGGGTGTTGCCCGAGGGAATAGACCCGCCATCATTCAGGCCGCCATATAGTAGTGCCTGGCCCCTGGACAATCCAACTGAAGAAGAGATCGACGAGCTCACAGGCGACGAGGATTATTCAGATATCGAGAGTTCACTGATGGGATTTCCGGGTGACTTCGGGAACTACACAATGAGGTGTATCCATGACTGGTCTTCAACACCCATCGATCAAGATGAGCTTCAAAATGCCTACGAATTAAAGCTCCGCTTTGCCCAAGATTTTCTCGAGGGGGACCTTAAGGATGAGTTTCTCGCATTTATAGGACCGGAGAAAAGGGAGCCTGTCAATATGGAACAATTGCAGGCTCAATTCGCAGGCGGAGGTGAGTACGAATGGCCTACTGATGAAGATATTCGGCGAAGCAGGGACGAACGCGAAGCGTTCTTGGACAAAATCAGAGAAAACCTGGATAGTAAAGAGCAAGAGTATTTTCGTTGGCTCTGTGGTTTAGCGAATGACCGGCCTGCGGCGTTTAGCCGTAAATGGGCACAGCGCTGGGTATGCAAGCGCGCCTATGAATTGGGGTGGGATAAAGAACTGTTTTCACCGTTCGACCGCTCCTGCTCACGCGGGCGCGGTGGAGGTCCCCCTGCAAGTCCAATGGAGCGCGTCGGCAAGAAGTATCAATGGATAGGCTTCCACGAGTTTCTTGCTCACTTGGCAGACAACATGCGCTGGATTGACCGCGGATATAGTGATCTTGATGATCGAGTCTATTATGGGCCGTGGCAACTATACCGGCGTGACATCGATGCCACCAACTGGCTCCGAAAGAGTGGCGAGTACCGGACATACCACAATCAGCAGACAACGTGGTGGCACCCGTACCGCTTTCCTATCGACCATTTGGAAGAGCAGGGCGATCAAAAAGCCTATCTTTGGGACCACGAAAATTTGCCAGATTTCTCCAAACTTCTGATGGCACAAAGATCTGCCAAAGATAAGCAATGGTATGTTTTAAGGGGATTTTGGTCGCAGAAACAGGGAACGTCGGAAGTAGACAGAAAAGCCCCGAGACTCGATTGCTGGTTCAGGATAAATTCCATCATAGTAGCTGAGAGCGACTTTGATCAGGTGAAACGCAATACCTCCAAAGAAAGTTTGATTGATCCCCATACTGTCTCGATCCCCAGCGTCAGCGAAGGATTTCTCGGTGAATATCCCTGGCATCCGATTTACGACCAGCTAGCCAACTGGCAAGACATTGATTCTGATTTTCACGGCCTCATCCCCGCGAAATACCTTGTTCCTATATCAGAGTATTTTTGGGAGCGGGGAAACTTCGATCATTCCATAGAAGAGACATTGTCGATTTACCTCCCGGCCAAGGAATTGGTTAATGAACTTGGAATGGAAAGGGTTCCTAACGAGTTCGGAAACTGGAGGGTGGGAGACGAAATCGTTTTCACAGACCCATCTGTAGAAGAATACGGACCAAGTTACGCACTGATGCAAACAGATGTTCTGAACCAATGGATGGAAAAGAACAACTTGAGGATTCTCTGGCTCATTGGAGGAGAAAAACAGCTTTTTTCTTCGGATTGGGGATCGAGTGAGTTCTTTGGCTGCTTGGTCTATAGCGGCGTCTATTGGATGGAGAACGATCGTCCCATTGGAAATCTGCATTTTCGTGAAGGGAAATAGGGCATACGCATAACAACCGACTTTGATGGTATCGGCAACAGATTATGCCAGCGCCACAACGCGCCTTCGCTGACGCCGAGTTGTGCACTAACTTCCGCAGTCGACGCCGGTGTGCTCGTTAACAGCTGCGCCGCTTCAAGATTGTGTTCATCACTGTAGCGACGACTCTAACGGCGTTCCTTTCGAGGTTCAGATATTTGCATGCTCCTAAACTAAATTCTGCAGGTAAACTGTCCCCCGAAACGTGCGTATACCCGAAAATCTTTTCGTTATCGTCTCACGCAATATAAATCGCACAGGGGATTATTGATTTAACTACAAAGCGCCAACTTACGACACAGTTTGTCGTATGAAGTAGGACAATTTCGCGTACACACCGACCTCAGAATCAAGCATATGGTTCGTCTCCGCGACGCACGGCGCCCTCGCGAAGGCATGACGCTTTCGCAGTTTCTTGATGAATTCGCGCCCGACGAAATGGCGGCAGAAGCGTGGCTCGTGGCACGTCGCTGGCCGGACGGTATTCGGTGTGCGCATTGCGATGCCGCACGGATCGCTGAACGTAAGAATCGACGCCCCCAGCCGTATTGGTGCCATGACTGCCGACGTTACTTTTCCGTGAAAACGAACTCGGTCATGCATCGATCCCCGCTGAGTTGTCGGATTTGGGTCGCCGCGGTGTATCTGATGCTCACGAGCTTGAAAGGGGTGGCCAGCACCAAGCTAGCTCGGGACCTTGGTATCACGCAGAAATCCGCCTGGCATCTGGGACATCGCATCCGCGCTGCGTTCGCCAATGGTCAGGACTGTCTCATGCTTGGCCCGATCGAGGTGGATGAGACCTACATCGGTGGCAAGGCGAAGAATCAACATGCCTCCCAGCGAGACGGGAAGCGGGGTGTAGGCGGCAAGTACCCAGTGGTTGGCATCTTGGATCGGGCGACGGGTGAAGTCCGCGCGGAAGCCGTCGACGACACGAAAAAGGATGAGTTACAGGGTTATCTGGAAGAGAATATTCGGTCCGACGCGACCGTGTATTCGGATGAGATGAAAAGCTACGAGGATCTGCCGCAACCGCACGAAGCCGTCCAGCACAGCACCGGTGAATATGTCCGAGGGGAAGTCCATACCAACCGCATTGAGTCGTTCTGGTCAATGTTGAAGCGCGGTTACGTTGGTGTGTATCACCGATTCTCGGAGCAGCATCTGGACCGGTACGTCAAGGAATATGCCAAGCGTCGGAGCATGCGTGAACTCGATACCATCGATCAAATGACGGAACTGATCGCGCAGTTTTGGGGCGTCCGACTGTCCTGGGCAGACCTCGTTACGAGCCGCGCGACGAATTGGTAGCGGTCGCGCCTTCTTCAAGACGAGGTATCACAGAAAAATGACGACGCGAGGTGTCTCGCGTCGCATCTTGGATCACGCACGCACTTCGATGGCTTATGGGTACGCCTATAAGCAATCGATGGCGCTTGTGACGTATCGATTCGTTAACTAAGTAACGTACTTTTCCTAATAAACACTACTATATTGCAGTTCCATCCTCCCGTGTAGTTAAGTCAATAATCCCCATCGCACACGTACAGAGTTCATGGGGGAATCCAATGACAGTTCGATTAAGCAAGTTCGACGACCGTACTATAGAAAAGCTCGGAAACTATGTTTATCTCTTGATAGATCCTCGGAGTGGTCAAACTTTCTACGTCGGCAAAGGTTCTGGAAACCGAGTTTTCAATCACGTGAACGGAGTACTTGAACGTGAGGACGTGAGAGAAGGCGAACTCCCCACGAATTTAGAACAGATAAGACAAATCATAGCTCAAGGGCTCGAGCCGATTCACATCATCCATCGCCATGGACTAACCAACGATCAGGCTTACGCCGTCGAGGCTGCATTGATCGACTATATTCCAGGTCTTGCAAACAAGGTTAAAGGAAGGGATGTACTACATGGACCCGCGAATGCAATTCATCTCAATGAGCGATATAGTCGTGTAGAAATGGTAGTCGAACATAAACTAATCTTCGTAAAGACATCATGGGAGACCGTAAGGGAACGAGGAGGTATCTATGAAGCCGCTCAATGGGCTTGGAATGCAAAACCTGAAAAAGCGAATCGTGCCGATTACGTCCTAGCTATCATCAATGGTGTATGCGAGGGAGTATTCGCGAATTGCGAGTGGCGGAGACTTGACGATAGAAAATCTGGATTTGAATGTACTCCTTTACCACGCAACAATATGAGTGTTGACAATCGTGAAACGCGAGCCTACCTTAAGAAGCTTGCTCCAGAATACGTTCGGAAACATGGTTGGCCGTACTGCCGATACAGTCGGAATTGGTGAACTCAAAATCAGAACACTGTTTGAAATAAAACGTTAGCAGTATCTAGCGCGTTACTTAATCCTGCTCCTGACTAAGTGGGTCAGTCCCAGTCCCGTACGACTACGCCCACCTGTATTCGTCACTGTAGGTTGTCCGCTCACCAACCTGCTCAATCACGGTACGCGGACAACGATGTTTGTATTGACGAAGCTTCGCATCAAGTTGCATCGTAAAACTGTGGTAGACAACCTTCCCGTCGACCCGAAGCACGTATCGATACGTCGGTAGAGTTAAGCCTTCCTCACTCATTGGATTGCATATCGCTCCTTGACTTTCGGCGATTTTGCGACAGATCAAAAACACATCCAGCAGTGTACACACATTTCCGCGTCAGACAGAGATCCATTTATTTCAACATTTTGAACGAACACTCATGATTGTTTTGCCGGCAAAATCAGCTACATGAATGCAGTCGCACGATATTGACGCCCTGCAGGATTGATTGACCCCCGTAGCAACTCTAGAACGCAAAAAAAACTCAGTCAAGTCATCGCGATTCGTCGCGAGAACCCTCTGGTTGTCTGTGTATATTGAGTCGTTGATTAATGAGGTTGGGAAGAAAGGATCGGAGGTTGTAAAGCAATCAGTTGATTAACACCGAATGCTCGTCGCGCCACCACGAAAGCGATGTCTCGTTTAGATTGAATCTCGTAGTTGGCGTGAAGGATATAACCCGAGAATCGACATTTTCCTTGTTCCGCTGGTTGACGGTCCGATCCTTCATCACGTCAAACCTCATCTACTTGGGACACTAAACTACGCGGTCGCCCACATCATCGGTGATAACCCAGATGTCAGTTGACTTCGACTATTTGGATAAAGATCGTCAACACTAGCGTGATCCTGACAAGAGCGTTGCTTAAGCTAAGACACGATCTGATTGAGGTTTGGCCACTCGACCGATTCGAAGCGTGAAAACGGCTTAATTTCTGTCGCGAACAGAGCATCGATGACTCGTATCGGACAGTTCACCCAACTAAAAGAACTCGATGCTGCAAATCGCGCCGCTTAGCTCAATGTATTATGACGACGTTCACAAACAGGTATCGGATGTATCAACATGATTGCGCTAATCGCGAAACTAAACGTTGCCGAAGGCAAAGAAGCCGAATTCGAGGAAGTCATGCTCGGACTGGCAGAGAAGGTGCGAGCCAATGAGGACGCAAACCATCTATACACTCTAGTAAAAGACGACGACGGGTATTCAGTTCTCGAGCTATATGACGACGACGCAGCGTTGCAGACCCATATGCAGAGCCAACACTTCCGCGATGCTGGAGCTAAATTCGCGGGTTTGATGGCTGGACCGCCTACGATGGCCCGCTACGAGGTAGTAGGGTAGTCTTGTTCGCACGGTGTTTGCTTATAGCGAGCATACGGTCCTGCTCCCATTGATAGCTACGCAGAATCGATCGTAGCGTCCCAAAGTTTGAAGGATCGATGATCCTCGCCTTCATGAATCCAGCGATTTCGTAAATCTGGAATAGACTTCGGATTGGATTTGACGGTTGCGTGATAGCACTAAAAGATCTCATCACGTTGACTTTTCAGCGATGCCTTCAATGGCATTAGAAAAATACACACATCGATCGTTTCCTTACGTCTGATCAGTCAATGGAAACGTATTGTTCCTTAGTTTTACGACCAATCTCCTACATCGGATATTTCATCCTGGCGACATTGGCGGAGCAACAAGATTGAGCTAATCGACCAATCAACGTCTCATTGCGAGACGTATCATCGTGAACACTCACGTATCAAGAACCGATTCCTATTGCTGGTCTTGTAAGTGCATGAGATATTCGTTGCGGCACGCAGATAAACAACGGAAACCAATCAGCCAATGCGTGAATTGCTCGCAAATTCAAGCTCCTTAAAAATCGCGCAGTTTCAGGATAAACACATCTCCCGAAAATTGGATAAACGGAAATTCACAACAGAGCCTCAGTAAACAGCATCTCGAATCCGAAATACCTCCTTCCTGTGCCAAGCTAAGAATCTCAAATCGGGTTTTGGCGAATGCGTCAACGAGAGTCCTTTCAATGTGTACCCATTAAAGCGATGCAGTGTGTCAGCAACTCCTTCACCTGTCACTGAGTTGGCTACGATTACTTTTAGCTCAGGAGAGAGGGTAAACGCACCCTTGTCGAAGAGTCGATGATGTAGAGAGCATAGGACAAGACCGTTTTCGACGATAGCCGGTCCCTTAGCTTCGTGCCACTTTATATGGGCAGCTTCCAGCGCTAGCGGTCTACCATGCAATTCTCCGGCAAACTCGCAGACCGCGCAACGAGCGCCATATGTTGCTAAGACCTTTTCTCTGAAGTATGGATTGCGACGGCGTTGCTTCGTTATAACCCAGTCATCTTCAATTGTGACCTCCATCCCGACTGATCCATGGGACTCGCCGAGTGTCGCCTCAAAGATCTCATCATGGAGCGTGATAGGAAAGTGACTAGACACCAGTGAACCGGCAATTCGAAAGACTAGATTCGGATCCAACCTAAACGCTAGGTAGTCGTCTACTCTAAAACCACCTTGAATCGAGTGTTTTCTTAAGTCGCTCTTAAACGCGCCACTGCCATCCGGTGTCTTTCTAACGCGGTCTGGTCTGTCAATTTCCCAGACTCCGTCGTTTTGTAGACGCCAAAAAGGGTCCTCTGTATGTATGGTCTTGCGATGCGGACCAAACCGATAGAGCAGTTTTCTTAATTCTGTGTCAACGTAGTCGAATGGGGTTAGTCGCGGATGTCCGTGTACGCAACGACCTAGCGCCCACAACAGTAATAACGGTTTGTGTGGAGCTCTCGTGCCGCCACTTCGCCAGACTTGCAGTGATTCAAACCGTCTAACTACGTCTTCATTCATCAAACTGAACCGAGAATGTAGTTCGTTGTAACGTCAAAAACAAAGATAACCTACCTTAGGCCCACATCGCATTCTCTATGAATCAACTGAGATTCACAACGTCCTCTAGCTTTCGAATGTGAC
Organism: Gammaproteobacteria bacterium; assembly: GCA_026707905.1. Taxonomy (GTDB): domain Bacteria; phylum Pseudomonadota; class Gammaproteobacteria; order Pseudomonadales; family Azotimanducaceae; genus Bin55. The sequence goes on from JAPOVY010000138.1 coordinate 7,943, forward strand.
CCATCTTATGCAGTCCGTTCTCGATATGGTTTGCGATTATCACACCTGGTTCAGAGTCATCTTGGGCTAGTTCGACGTACCTTACGAGGGCAAATTCGTATACCTCCTGGAACTAACCGAAGAGTGTCGGCGCGTTGAATTCCATGCCACCTTTCGATTCATCCGTTGCGTGTCCTACCGGTCGCATGTCGCGAATTGATATCAAGAAAGCGAATCTACTCAGAATATTAGGGGTAAGACCAGTTCTCGACTTAAGGAACTGCAATCTTGCCGTTGCTCGTTCGGAGACTCTGATTCGATGAGGTATCAACTCGACTTCCTTCCGCGAGCGCGCCAGAAATACCCTTCCTTGAGGCTAGCCGATCGATCGTTCTCGTCGAATTGGATCTCGAACGCGTGACTTACATTGGGGGAAAGTTCGCGAAAAAACGGTTCATCGACCTCAGTGTCTGTTGAAAGGAGAATCACCTGATGACTAGCAAATGGAAAGTAACGGCAAACAAGACTGTTACGATGGTGTGAATCGAGTCTTCCGAGCGGTGTATCTATTACAACTGGGAGTCGTAGTCCAGACGTTCGTGCAAGAGCTTCGAGGATAGCAATTGCATAGACCTGTTTTTCGCCAGCCGAAAGTTGAGATTTGTTAATTTCGTGGCCATCTCGATCCACTAAAGTCACTGTGAATTTCACCGGGTCTATTCGTACTCGATCAACGACATCTTCTTTTCTCGAAAGTCGGCGAAACGAGGCCGAAAACTCGAGTTCTAACTGCTCGATTTTCTGATTTGACTTTGTACGATGGAATTCTCGCAACAGATCCACGATCGACTTTGCATGCTTGAGCGGTAGTTCAGCTTTCTCGATCTCGGAGATTTTCTTGTATTTATCACGCAAAGTTCGGGCGAGAGCTATAGATTTGATGTAAGAGCGTCGTAACTCTTGTCGGCGAACCGCGATCCTCGCGCCCAAATCCTGAGCATCTTGATCTACAACGTTCAAATTCCCGAGGGTATCACTCAATACCGCTCGATCCGGGGTTCGATCTATCTCGGAATTCGTGGTTTCAAGATTCTCTCTCACTTGCGTAATTCGCTCGACGAGACTTAAAACTCTCTTTTTTGAGTCCGGAATGGTGCGATGAACCGTTTCTTCTAGTCGCGCCACTCCCCGATGGCTAATGTCGAATTGAGGTACCGATTCGCCAACTGCAATTCGTGAGTCGCGTAAAGTTCGTTCGACAACAGCCGTTGCTACATCATCTAGCGAACGCTTCAATTTTGCAGCGAAATTCGTAAGTAATTCGTTCGCCTCGATCTGATTGAACGTCATCAATGCCGACTTCGCAGTATTAAGAATGTCTTCCAGTAGTTCAGGCACTAGCGATAGAGGGTAACTTCCTGCCAATTCCTCCGACAACTGCCGCTCGCAAAGAACGATTTCATCAGACAGTGTCTGCGCTTTCTCTTTCCGCACCATTCGCGATACAGCCCAGTCACCGCCCGTTTCAGAAAGCTGGATTTGAAGCTTGTCGCGTTCCCTCATTAGTGCATCAAGTTCATCACGTGAACGTTGCTGTTCCTCGAGAGAAGCGTCAATAACAGCTTTTAGTCCTGAGTATTCACGCTGAAGTTCAGTTATCTCAGATCTCGTTTCTTTCGCAGCGAACTCCTTCGTACGCCGCCGTATGTAGATTCGAAGATCATTACGAAGTCTTTCAACGATATCCAGTCCCAGCAACCTATGGATCGCGGCTCCAAGCATTTCGCCGGATTCGTCGTCGGCTAACATCGCAATCTTCTCTCCGTCGAAGAAAAAGAGTTCCGACACGCCTAGCGGAACTAACTGGTTTAGGAACCCTTGACACGCTTCAGGCGAAAGATCAGTACGTGGTCGCCCGTCTTCGATTAACGCGATGCACTCTACAACGGAGGCACCCCTTTTACGCCAACTTCTACGTACTACGTATCTCGATTGACGCCCTAATTTCCCGTATGAAAAATCTAGTTCTACGAACGCTTCGTCTGGTGACGTAACGCTAGCGGTTGGCGAGTGAATGCACTCAAGAATGAATTTCTCGTAGTTCGCCTGGGAGGTACCTAGACCGATTGCGTGCCGACCGTACAAGGCGAGCTTAATTGCCACGAACAGTGTCGTCTTCCCAGAGCCGTTCAATCCGCCGATCAACACCATTGGCTTTTGAACACCGTACTTCGTTCGAGGGGTGAACGAAATTTGATGCGTACCACGAAATGCCCTAAAGTCAGAAACTGCTAGACTGTGCAATATCATCGATTAGATTCGTCTTTTAGTTGAGTCAATGCCTCGTATAAAAGATTGATTTCCTCTTGATAACCACCATCGTGCTGTACGTCCTCTAACTCCAATATGGACGCTAAACTCCCCCAATCTTGACTTAAAGTAGCGTGGAGCCGATCAGACATTCCTTTCCTTTTAGCCAAGCCATCCATTGATACAGTTAGGTCGAGCAATTTTTGAACAAGAGCTGTGGGCACGCCATACTTATCCTCAAGTTCCGCAAGTAATTCAATATCCATCTGAGAAAAAGCGCCTGTATCTCTATCTACCCAATCTAAATCTCGATCATAGACTCTTCGATAGATCGCAGGAAGATAATCCTCCCAATCAGGTTCATTAGGGTCATTCAACCATTCACGCCGAATTGCATGTACTTCCTCTTCCGATATGAGCTCGATCTCGGGGTCTTTTTTAGACAAGTCTCTTTGTAAAGTCAAAATGCTCTCTAACCATTCTCGACGATAGCGCATCCAATACGGTCCTGGAACGTGTTTTTTAACTAGATTACCTTCTTCATCCTCCTTTACGCCTTTACGCGCAATCGTGACTTTGCCTGTCCGTCTTCGGAAATTTCGAAATTCGTTTTTACGATCCGGTCTCGTAGTTTCAGCAAGCAAGTTCCGAAACTCCAACAGTGGTTTCATCCACTCTTCCCCTTGCTCTACCAAACTCTCCATCGCCTTGTCTTCGGTTACCACTGTACAGGTCCAACACCCGAATCGAGAGTTTCCACAAGACGGCGTGCTCGTATCAATGACGATTGGGCATTCACCAGCATTCGACCCCTTGTACAGTTCAAGAAGTGGTCTATTTGTACCACCCCACGGTCTCGGCGCAGACATAAGGTACTCCCACACCTCATCCGCGGTCCAATCATCAATCGGCGTATACACATAAGCGTTCGGAAGTGATGTGTGCTTAGCGAGACGACTTCCATCAATGCGATGTTTAGCGAGTACTTGAGCACGAGTCGAGCTTTCCGCTCTTCGTGCGCCGAGAATCACTACGACTTCACCGTATTTCGCGACCTTTTCTGTGATGAAAGCGTTAATCGGGTTGATTTTCATTCGTTCAGTACACCAACGAAATGACTTCGTCGGCGCAGCGTAGCCTTTCCCAAGTAAATTAACCCAGAACGATTGATCGACCTCTGGTTTAACTGTATGAGCAGTTAGAGGGATATTGACAGATTTTGCTTTCTCGTTTAGTTCATCTAACGTTTGAGAAAGAAGGTCCACTACAACAGGTGTTTCGACGCGCGTATCAGACGAAACAACGAATACTGGTTTATGCCTTTGATCCTGGGATAAAGACAATAGAACTGAGTAAACCAACTGAAGGATCGCTGTTGAGTCCTTGCCGCCGCTAAATCCAATCACCCAAGGGCGATCGTCTTCGAAATAGAGGTCCCTGATTTCCATCAATAGGACGCTCAAAGGACGACCGGCAAGACGGAGCTCTCGAGCTTGCTCCTGTGACGATCGGTAAAGAAACGGTTCGCTCATTGCCGATCAGATGATTTTTCACTCATTTCGTAGACACTCGATTGACGCTCGCAAGTGATCCCCATCCTTCCGGAAAGGAGGGAGAAAACCCACGTACATTTCGACTGAAAGTGGCGTGTGACGTACCCTAATACCGCGCATATTTCTACCTTGATTGGGATGGTCACTACGTGAAAACCCGTGTATCTTCATGTAGCAAATCCCAGTTTTAAAGATGTTCAGGTCGAATGGCACGATGGATCTGTCAAGTCAAGATCATGCTTATGGGGACAGATCTCGTCCACGTATGGGTAGCACGACAACAAATTGGCGTGATCTATCAGTGTTCGTGATTGCTGAACCTTACGAAGAGCAATCATGGCACGAACGAGAGAATTGCTGAAATTCGAAACATCATACAGTCACTCAATCGTTGAGCTTAACACAGGCTTCTCCGGAAACGTCGTCACGTGCGAATCGATCAAGAAACTGCCTAGGTGAAGCTCATTCTAGTTGGCGACGAGCGCTACACAAGTGAACCATGTAGGTTGTCGAAGATCCATGGGCGGAATAAACTCTCGCTATTCACGCGACAACTTGCGTCGCAAGGTACTGCCTTATGGTTGAGCAAGTAAACCCAATATTGAACCTATTCGCTACGCGTCGATACGTTCCGTTAAACGTTTCACTCGTCCGGTAGTTCGTCTCGATAGATGATTCCACGCTGTTAACGCAACCATCAACACTTTTCGACCGCTTTGACGAAAACGTAGATCAAAGTTCTAGGTATGAGAATACCAATCCCGTTGCACACTCGTATCAAATCAGTATCCGAATTTCAAGAATACACGCTTATTTTCCGAAACTCTTCGAACTCGTGGTATCATCTGCAAACTTCACGACGCTGAAGGAAGGTCATGCCTTCGACGCACAATTTAGAATGCAAATGTCTTCATCAGTAATGGTTATCAGCCTTGGATATCTCCATATCTCTAGTAACTCGTCGAAGGAGAAACAATGCTAGATAGACAATTTATCGTTGAAGGGTTAAACGAGATGCGGGAGTCGTTTGATCTACCCGAACATCATTTGTTTCCTATGTGGTTGATCGCTAATTTCCATCATAATGGTGATTTGAGCTCTAACGTATTGGATAGTATTTATGAAAGAACATACCAACTCTTGGATGAAGGACCTCCTGGCGATGATGGACTAGATGGGTTTTATTACGATGAAGATGAAATAACAACATATCTCTATCAAGCTAAATGGCCTCAATCGTCAGAAACAAAATCAAACAAAAAGCAGGCACTAGAGGTGGCCCACGCATTAAATAGTTTGCTTGCGCAATCAGTCGAAGATGCTCCTAAAGCGAAAAGCACAGTCGTATCTGATGTCGAAAATGTAATCCAACAAAATGGTCAGATAGTTTTGCGAGCGGTCACCGGTGGGAGATGGACGAGAGACTATAAAGAAGATATTCGGATACAGGTAGACTCTTCTGTAAGAGAAATAACCCGAGTTGAACTCTATGGTTTACCCGAACTCCAAAAGGAGATTCAGACAAGAGAAGCAGACCTAGCCGGAGTATCTTGCGAGTTAGAGTTTTTCCAGGCGACATCGGATCCAATCCTCAAGATCCCTAGTTCAGGTGCAACTGGTATTGGAAACAGTTTTGTTACTCTCCTGTCAGGATTTTCAATAGCGAAACTTGCAAATAAGCATGCTGAACGACTGTTTGCCCGAAATGTACGTTATTTTTTGGGCGATTAAAGGGAAGAAAGCAAATAAGGAGATGAAGCAAACCTTACGAGATAAAGAAAAACGAAAGAGCTTCTGGTATGGGCACAATGGAATCACTATCCTCTGCGATGATAGCGAGCTGCGTGGTTCACAACATAAGCCCAACGCGGTTAAGCTAATTAACCCCCAAATAGTGAACGGATGTCAAACAACAACAACTATTAAAGAATGTTTCAGCGATGAGACTGCTAGAAAAAACCAGGCGGACTTCCCAGTTATGGGGCGAATTATCCAACTAGATGGTACTGAGGACGAACGAAAAAACGCGGCAGAGCTTATTGCAGACCGAACCAATACACAAGCCGCTGTCAATAGTGCCGATTTACGCGCGAACGATTCCGTACAGGTCCTGTTTCAGGATATCCTACGAAAGTACGGGAACGGCTGGTTCTACGAAAGGAAGCAAGGCGGTTGGAATGCATTAGATGCCGCCGGTAAAGCCAGATTCAAGAGTAAAGGAACAGCCCCTCGACTAATAAAGAGGGACGACTATCAGCAAGCTTGGAGATCCTATATCGGACATCCTGCTGATGCGATTACAAAGAAAGCAAACGTATGGGAAGCCAATTCAGAGTTATATGGTAGTGTTTTTAGTGATTTGAGAAGATCGTGCGACATCGTACTCGTCTGCACGTTATACGATTGGTTTGCTCGTGTGTTCACCGTTAAAAGGGATTCTAGGTCGTCATTGTGTGTGGATGTATTTTATGGAATGAACGAGCACCTTGAATCAATTCAAGGAGCGAAAACTCTTGTTGTGGCTCATTCTGTAGCACTCGTAGGTCACTTAGTACAAACAGCTTACGGAGATGTCTCCAACTATCCTGAGAAGAACGTCGCTCTAGTCGTTAATAACCTCCATCGTGGACCATCGGTAAAGAAGAATTGGTCCCGGTCCAATGGTAAAGAGAGTTGGCGAATACTAAGGGAAGCAATCGAAACGGTTATGCGAGTTTGGTCGACGTATCTGCTCGCGAAGAACTACAAAGAGGAGGAGACGCTCCATACATTATTGAAAAACCCGAATACACTTGAAGAATTGAGAGGCATAATTGATTCGCTAATTCCCAAACCCCCTAAAGATATGGTAGATCCAACGGATATTAAGTCTTCATGAATTGGACCAAACAGCTCTCGCAAATTTTGCGGTATTTGGGTCAGGATCGAATGCGAGATCGACCCCACATAAGTAGAGTGCGCATGAATCTGAACCACCAAATCTTGGTCCTCTCAGTCCACGACCAACCATTTGTTTATATAGGACGAGACTTTGAGTTGATCTGAACAAGTAAATGTCCGTAACTATTGGCGCATCGAATCCAGTAGTCAGAATTTCACAGTTCGCGAGCACTCGAATATCCCCATTTCGCAACGCTTCGACAAGGTTAGCTCTATCCGCAGGCGTTGAGTCGCTTGCCACGTAATCAGCACTTACGCCGAACTCTCTAAGATATATCGCCGCAAGTTTGGCTTGCGAAACAGAAGTACTGAATAGAATTCCTGTTCGATTCGTATCCGCTGCTATTTTTGCTACTTCTCGGATGCGTGACTTCAAATCGAAAGACTGATTAGTCATTCGTTTGACATCAAGATTCGACAGTACGCCGCGTTCTTGAAGTTGCTGAACGGAAGTGCCATCCCCTGCTAATGTTTCAACGGGTTCGATCAACTGTTCGAATAGTTGAGTGAGTTGCTCGGTTCCCCTATAAACCTGCGCTGAATAAGAGTCTCTCACAGGTGTCGCAGACAGCCCAACCAATTGGATTCCTGAAAATCTATTTTCGGTTTCAGCTATAAGGTTTCTATATGAAGATGCTCCCGCTCGATGTGCTTCATCTACAATCAGTAAACCTAATTTACTGAGTGCATTTTGAAGGGACCCGTGCGATTGGTCTCGCAACATCTTCAGCGCGGATTGAGGGGTGCTGACCACTACCGTGTGTGACGAAGACGCATGGTTCGCTTCGCCTTCGCGATATACAATCCCCTTAAGTAACCCATTAACCGAAGACCCCCACGCTCTGACAACAGTGCCTGTCTCTATGCTAGTTGTGGGGCTTTGCCAGACTTGCTCAATACACGAAGAAGCCTGAGCACATAGTTCGTCGGTATGAGCAATCCACAACGAAGTCGAATTTGCATCTTGCTGGGAATGCCATTGCTTTTGAAGAATAGTACCTACCAAAGTCTTACCTCCACCTGTTGGCATGGATATAAGACATGAACGTTCTTCACGAATAGAGCTACTCGCTTTTTGCAGCACTTCCTGCTGAAAGTCCATTAACTTTGGTACAGGTCTGAACTGTCGCAGACGAGCCACGGGCGAAGGCTTTGCCGGTGGTAATGTGCCCGCAAACACAATTGGCAAATTCAACGCACGACACAAAGAAATCGCTTGGGAAGTACCAGGTCGAAACGACGTAGGACTTTCTATCCCGGCTGCATTGCACAACTGATCCCGAACTCTGGATACCTTCAACAGACCATCACCGAGTAAGTACGTTACAAGCTCCGCTAATCGAAGGTGTCTCTCCCTGATATCCAAACTCAATAGTTCAGGTTGACAATCTAGATACACATCCTGCTGAGAAAGAGTCCTTTCTAATGCATGTTCATCGCAATACTGAAATAGACTCTTAGAGCCGACTCGAATAGCGTCTTGATCTAATCTACTGAGCGGCATAGATCGATAAATAAACGAGAGCTTCTATTGTAAGTGATTGAATATATGGACTACTAATCTAACTGCTCACAGAGAGGGTATGCTCTCGTTTTTGGTGACAGTCAAGTTGCAGAATTAGTATAGGAGAATGCACATGACTGAACCTCGAAAAAAAGGATGACTAAGAGTGTCGTTACAGTGACGCATTCAAACGCGAGGCGGAGAGTCTATTGACGAACACGCGGGTATCCGCGGCCGACGTTAGCGCTGAGCTTGGGATCAGCGTTGGGAGTTTATGGCGTTGGCGCAAAGAGTTAGCGGCAGCTGAGTCGGCGACGGGCGCACCGACGTACTACGAGTTGGTCCAGGAAGTGCATCTGTCACGCGACACCGAAACTGCCGGTCAAACGACATTGAAACTGCCGGATCCAGTGACGGGTACTTAACGTACCCTTGGTAGGGGAAAAGCACTGAGGGCGTAGCCCGAAGACCTTTTCCCGCGTGCCCGGTGAATAGGTCGATCATGATGTTGAGCCCTCTTTCGTACTTGCTGCACGTCTGTTCATCATCCCTGCCCGCCGTTTTTTCCGTAGCCGATACCTGTCGCCGTGGATGGTGATCACTTGGCTGTGGTGTAGGTGTCGGTCGAGAATCGCCGATGCCTCCGACCGAGTCGGATACGTGTCGTCGCCGAGCACGCATCCCTAAGTCTGCTGACCTCGAATCAAGGTCTGGCAGACTTAGG
>JAPOVY010000025.1 GCA_026707905.1 Gammaproteobacteria bacterium
CAAAGAGGCGGCTACAGTGTCGGACTAATGCGGTCTTTTCGACTTCGGGTCCCACCATCATGCCGGGAGTATCGCATAGCACTAGGAGGGGAATGTCGAAGGCGTCACAGAGCTGCAGGAAGCGAGCGGCGTTGTCCGATCCATCGCTGTCGATTGCGCCTGACAAATGGGTCGGGTTGTTCGCAACAACGCCTATCGGTCGACCTTCGACACGGATGAACGCGGTGACCATACCAAGCCCAAAATCCGGTCTTATCTCAAGTACGGAATCTTTGTCTGCAAGCGTATGAATCACGTCACGAACGTTGTAAACACGTAATCGATTTTCAGGTACGATATGACGCAATTTCCTTTGATCTTCACATTCCCACGCGTCGATAGTTCCCTGAAAATACGAAAGGTATCGCTTTGCCGATGCGACAGCTTCAGCTTCGTCCTTGACTACGATATCAACGACTCCGTTCGTTCGTTGGACGTCAAGCGGTCCTACCTCTTCGGGTCTGAAGACACCAAGATTGCCACCTTCGATTAGAGCTGGACCACCCATACCGATGTTTGAATTCTCAGTGGCGATGATCACGTCGCAGCAACCGAGTAGTGAAGCATTGCCTGCGAAGCAGTAACGGGATGTGATGCCGATCATGGGTACCAATCCGCTAAGCCTTCCCATCGATGCGAACGTAGGTGTATCGAGCGGTCGATAGACGGCGTCGTCGCGACCTTGCCCAACATTCGTCGTGGTCTTGCCACCGTCTCGTTTTCCACCAGTTCCTGCGCGTCCTCCGCCACCTTCGGCGAAAAGAACGAGTGGAATCTCCCACTTCTCAGCGAGTTCGAGCATTCGGTCGGTTTTAGGATGATTAATCGCGCCTTGAGTACCTGCTAACACGGTGTAGTCATACGCCATGACGACTGTTCGCGATTTCTCCTTCCCGAACTGTTCACCGTTAATACTCCCGACCCCGGTGATCATTCCATCGGTTGGAAACTTGCGGATCACCTGATCAATCGGTAGTCCGGTTCCAGGCGTGAGCGCCAACTGACCGTGCTCAACGAACGATCCTTCGTCGCAAAGATCGTCGATGTTCTCGCGTGCGGTGCGCTGCTGAGTGTTGCGACGTTTCTCGACAGCATCCGGTCTGTTTTCATCGAGCGTGATCTCGTGGCGTTCGATCACTTCCGCAACATCACGTCGAAGTTCGTCGAGATTTAACTGACGACCGCTTCGAGATCGATCGACCTCGACGTCGCGCTCTTCCATAAAAAGTAATGCGTGATTCTCATAGACCGCATCACCTGGGTTTACGTTGAGGGAATGAACAACGCCAACTGTACCGGCTCGAATCTCGTGTTCCATCTTCATTGCTTCCATGATCACGACGATGGCGTCTGCGCCGATCTCGTCACCAGCTTCGACGGCGAGTTCGACCACAGTACCCTGCATGGGCGCACGAACAGGATTTGTTCCTGGCGGTATAGGTGTGGAATCCTCAATTAGGTTTTCGACGTGCTCATTACGAGTGAATTCACCAGTCTTGCCGTGCTCGAGAACGGCTAGGGGATCATCTGATTGAAGTCGCGTACCCGCGAGTGACGCTTGTTGTGCACGTATCTCGTCGGGTGAAAAATGAGTGCTCGATTTAAGTAACTCAGGGATTTTCTCGTCGACATAGCGCGTATGGATCGACATCGTTCGAACTTGCTCGGCGCTAAGTAGTGAGATCAGGAAATCGCTATTTGTCGAGACCCCGTCAATAGCGAACTGTCTCAATGCGTGCTGGCTTCTGTTGAGTGCCGCTTCAAGAGATTCACCGGAGCAAATGACTTTGGCAAGCAGCGAATCGAAATTAGGGTTGGTTGTATAGCCTTGATAACCATAGGTATCGACTCGAACATTCGGACCGGTTGGCGCATCGAACCGTTGCAGTGTTCCCCCGGAAGGTTTCGTCGAGCCATCCTCGTTCATCACTTCCATGTTGATGCGCGCCTGAACTGAGTAACGAGAGCGGGAAGGGATGGCTAGATCTTCTACGTTCTCACCTTGTGCCAACCGTAATTGCGCTTGGACGAGGTCGACACCTGCTGCTTCTTCCGTGATAGTGTGCTCGACTTGGATTCTTGCGTTCGCTTCGATAAAGTAGTAGGTGGAAGCGTCAACTTCCACAAGGAACTCAAACGTGCCAAGACTGCGATACTTCGCTTCCTTTGCAAGGCAACAAGCTGCGTTCCAGAGCCTGCTGCGAAGCTCGTCTGTAAGGTTGGGTGCGGGTGCAATCTCAAGGATCTTCTGATGGCGACGTTGCAGACTGCAATCGCGATCACCAATGACCCTTACATTGC
>JAPOVY010000031.1 GCA_026707905.1 Gammaproteobacteria bacterium
ACTCACAACACGCTATGCAATAGAACCGATGATTGCGAGCGGCGGCGGCTCGATCATCAACAATTCGAGCGTTGCAGGATTGCGATATCGTCAAGGGAACATTTTGTATTCTGTGTTGAAAGCAGCAGTTACTCACTACACACGCATGGCTGGTGTAGAACTCGGGCCGCACAAAATTCGTGTAAACGCGATTTCACCTGGTGCAATCGCGACGCCTATTTTCTGGGGTGGATCAGCACGTGCGAATACGCTGCCCGATGCGGAGAATCAGCGCAAGATGAAGAAGCTTCAAGGGAATCTTGCGCGTGCGACACCCATGCCTCGAAGTGGACTCGCAAACGACATTGCCGAAGCAGCATTGTTCCTAGCGAGTGATGCGGGAAGTTACGTAAACTGCCACGACTTGGTTGTTGATGGTGGTCGTACTTCGATGTTCTTCGAACCACCGATGAACTGAGAAATTCGCGAACTAGCTAGTTCTTTCGCACGTCCTTGAACGGTCCGGTATCCATCCGAGGTTCTTTCTGCATCCCTAATACTCGTTCGCTAATGATGTTTCGCTGAATCTCGTCAGTTCCACCTGCAATCGAGATCGCGGGAACTGAAAGCAAGATTTCCGCGATGATGCCGGATTCTGGGCTGTCGTTACCGCATGCCATCGCGTCAACACCAGAAATCAATGTGTGTACTTTGGCGGCTTGTCGCGCGATATTACTTCCAGCGAGCTTTCCAAGTGAACCTTCTGGTCCCTGCGGCTGACCTTGCTGTTGTGCTGCCCGTGCCCGTAACGCAGTCCATTCTGCACATCGAGACATGATCATCAGCTTCGCGATTTCTTGTCGCGCGGCGGGATTGTTGATAGCGCCCGTGTCAGACGCTCGAGGCAATACGATATCCACACGGCCTGCGCGTAGCGGATACCAGGTATAAGGCGCTAACACGACCTTGGTTTCTTCTGCTTCGTGCTCGTAAATCAATCCCTCGAAGTCACCGCGACGTCGGGCTTCGACGAAAATGTTTCCTGCGTTGCGTCTTTCGTGCATAAGCGTGGTCATCGCAATCTGCCAACCGTCTCCGCTTGAGCCGATTTGGTCGTTACGCGGCACCTTTGCGTCGTTGAAGAACACCTGATTAAACGACGCATGCCCATTCATCTGTCTAAGAGGGTGCACTTCAACGCCCGCTTGGTGGAAATTCAGGATGAAATACGACAATCCTTGGTGTTTTGGTATGTCCCAATCATGCCTTGCTAATAACAATCCAAAATCGGCATGATGTGCGGAAGTCGTCCACACCTTTTGACCATTGATGATCCAATGGTCGCCCACCAGATCTGCCCGAGTTGTAGAACCCGCTAGATCGGAACCGCTTCCTGGTTCGCTGAATAACTGACACCAAGTTTCCTCTCCGGTCAAGATCTTGCGGAGATAGCGTTCGCGCTGCGCGTCGTTGCCGTGTGCAAGCAATGTCTCAGCCGCAAGCAGTCGAATGCCGGTTCTTGCGACCGTAACCGCACCAACGCTCGCAAATTCTTCTGCGACGACGCTAAGCAAGCTTTGTGGCATATCCCGACCGTACCAACGTTCTGGCCAGCTAGGCATGCCCCAACCCGCATCAATCAGCTTGTTCCGCCAATCGAGTAAATCCGAGTTTGGATCCCAATTAGCTTCAAGAAACGATCGAAGTTCGTTTCTCACCGATGCTTCAGTCCATTCCATCGCTCGGTTAATCCGCTTCTAAAACGGCTATGCGATCGAGCAGCTGATCTCGATGGAACTCCGACGTTCCAAATAGGACTTGGGAGCTTTTCGCTCGCTTAAACCACAGGTGCGTGTCGTTGTCCCACGTAAATCCGATTCCACCGTGGATTTGTATCGCATCAGCCGCGGCTTGCATGTAGGCGTCATTCGCGGCCGCCTTAGCGATGCTAGCGTATGCGGGAAACGCGGAATCTGCGGCCGCGATTGCTTGTGCAGCGCGGTACGCGCCGGATTTCGCAAGCTCGATTTCGAGTAACAGATCGGCGCACTTGTGCTTGATCGCCTGCATTGAACTAATCGATCGACCAAATTGAACGCGATGATTCGCGTATTCGACGGAGCTCTCGAGTAGCCACTGCGCGCCACCGACCATTTCGTTTGCTAGCGCTACCGATGCAAAATCGATGAACTTGCCGAATCCGCCGTGATCTTGATTTCGGTCACCGAGCCGTTCTACCTTGACGTTTTCGAACGAAACTCTACCGATTCGCCTAGTTGAATCGATTGATTCCATTGCAATGGTTTGAATCCCCGAATCGTTCGAATGCGCGAGCCAGAATCTCAGCGGATTAACAGGGTCAAACCCGTCTCGCGCAACGACGATAAATACGTCAGCGACGTTAGCATCAAGAACGAAGGATTTTGTGCCTGTGAAGGATTGGTCAGTTACAGATTGTTCGATATTCGCGACGATCGAACGGTTGCTTTCTTCGTAAAGCGCAACGGTCGCAAGCCTTTCGCCCGAAGTAATCGATGGGAGCCATTCTGCTTTTTGTTCGGAAGTACCGATGAGTAACAGCGCATTCGCCGCGAACACGTTAGATGAAAGATAAGGCGAGGGATACAACGCACGCCCCATTTCCTCTAAGACGATAGATAGTTCGACGTAACTTAGTCCAGCGCCTCCATACTCCTCTGGTATGTGTACACCTCCTATGCCAAGCTCGTTGAACAGACCTTGAAACGACAGTCGATCAAAGCCAGCCGACTCGTCCATAAGTTCCCTTGTTCGACTCACGGTTGCATGGTCGATAAGGTAACGGCGAACTGACTCGCGGAGCTGAAGCTGTTCGTCAGTGAATGCGAACATTGCTACTTAACCGCTCAGTAGTGACTCACTAGCGTACAACGCTAGGTTGCCGATCGCGAGTTCAGAGACCAAGTGCGTACATGTTGTAGTTCTTTAGCAACGTATCGCGTGTCTCGTGGTTGAACCGATTTTCTTCAATCTCATGATCGAGTGGTTCATATACGTACGGTTGTTCCTCAGTGTAGTACTGGCGACGAGCGTCGATTGCCAGCGGGATCAATCTTGAACTACGATGGATGCGTTCTTCGTCGTATCGCGTCGATGTGCCACCTGGGAACGATGTCACCGCTCCTCGAACCGAACTACGTATGTGAAAACCGTGGACGACGGTGACACGACGCTGTGACGATGTATTGGCGAAACTTCCATGAAGCACTTGACGATTGCAGATTGCAACGTCACCCGCGTTGCATAGCATCGGAACGGCTTCCTCGAGACGGTCGGTCCCAGCATCAGCGATTCGCTTTCGAATATCGATTTTGCCTAGTTTGTGCGAACCGGGTACGACCCAGAGTGCATTTTCAGCGGTCGTGTCGTAGAGTTGCGTCATGAAGTTGAAGCCATGGATATCTTCGTGCCAGTCTGGTCGTTGCCAAAGTGTTGTTCCGTCCTGATGCCATGCTACAGAGGTGCCGAGTTCGGGTTCCTTTATCCAAATTCCATCGGTGAAAGGCGTGAAGTCTGGACCGTTTAACGCTTCCGCAACTTTTAGCAAGCGTGGATTGCCGTAATGACGCAAACATGAATCCATGAGTTGACACATACCCGAAATGAAAAAGATCGTTTCAGCGGGTGCGTCTTTTGCCGGTGATGGCTCACTCATCTTCGCTTCGTAACGCCCATTAGCAGCGTCAGTTCCACCGTAGGGGTCAGAAAGAGGTTTCGCATACTGGAATGATCGGTACTTGAACTCTTGGTCGATCGCGGGACTTCCGTTCGCGTCAACCGTCGCTTTTGAGTCTACCGGCGCTCTCGATAGTACGTGATTGAATTCCGTACGAATCTCGTCGATTTCACTATGCGAAATTGCATTTTCGAAGACATAAAAACCGATGTCGTGATAGGTCTGGAGAATCTCTGCGTCGACGTCACCGTTCGATTCGAAACACAGCGGACCACGATTTCCTAGCGAGAGGGCTCGTTCGGTGCCTTCGACACAGTAAGTCTCAATGTCTGGTTGTGATGTCACGACTTCCTCACCTTTCATTCCCCTTTCCAATCAGGTGTGCGTTTTTCCGCGAATGCGCGCGGACCTTCTATCGCATCCTGCGATTTTGCACGACGGCTCTCCCACTCATAAGGTGTGTAATAAGCTTGGGCTAACGGCATATCTAATCCGCGCATGGTAGCCTCTTTCGTTGCTCGGACCGAGAGTGGGGCACACTTTAGGATATCTTCAACGTATGCATCAACCGTTCCGCGTAGTTTAGCTGCTGGTACCACATCATTTACGAGACCGAGTTCAAACGCACGCTGTGCTGACATGTGGCGACCCGTAAGCATGTATCCCATCGCGACCTTCAATCCGATTTGACGTGGTAACCGATGGACGCCCGCAGCACCTGCGATTAAGCCGCGCCTCGGCTCAGGCAGTCCAAGTTCAGCGTGTTCCGCCGCGACAATGATGTCGCAGGACATGGCTAACTCTAATCCTCCTCCGAGTGCAAACCCGTTAACCGCAGCGATCACGGGTTTGGGGAAGTACCAGCGTTCGTGAAGTGATTTCGTTTCAGCATTCATGCGTTGCCATTTTTCACGCAATTCTGGTGTCGCTTCACGTTCTCGGGATCGATGTTTGAGATCGGCTCCCGCGCAGAAGGCGCGTTCACCCGCTCCTGTTACGATCGCGACCCAGATCTCAGGATCGTCTTCTACGCTATCCCATCGTTTCGACAGTTCCCAACGAATTTCCGGATTCAGCGAGTTCATTGCTTCCGGGCGATTCAATGTGATGCGAGCGACGTGTCCCTCGACTACAAATTTCGTGACGGAAAATTCGTGATCAATCATGGTGATCCTTCGACTTCAGTTGTTTTTAGTTCTTCGTAATTTCGTCGATTTGACGCTTGTTGCGCACGTTCGTCTGCAATCGTTTCCACCCAGTCTTCCACTGCTTCGGTGCAACGCAGCGAATCTAGGGACGGCCTACTCGTAACATCACGTGGAAGGCTAGGGTGTCCGTCTCGTGTGGCCTTATTACACTGCGAGAGCATTTCGTCGTACTGTAGGCCGGAATAGCTGTCCGACTCAAAGGCGAGATATCGACACACACAACTTTCAATCTCGATCGGATACTTCGACTCAAGATCGCCGATTGCATCACTATTACCACAGGACACGAGAAGTAAACTCAAGCACGATACCGCACGTCGAAGAGAAAGCCGGGGCAATTTAAGCTGGTTTGTCGCCTTTGACAACGACTCGTTGCATCGCACGAGGCTTGTCGTAGTCAAGAATCGCGGTGTGCATTACAGAACGGTTGTCCCAAATCACAATGTCCCCTTCGCGCCATCGATGTCGGTAGCAAAACTCTTCAGTTATCGCGTGAATCCACAACGGGAATAGCATGCCCCGAGACTCTTCTTCGGGCATACCGATGATATGAGTTGTGAATTCTGGATTTACGTAAATCGCTTGTTTGCCGTTTTCATTATGCGTTCGGATAACGGGGTGGACCGAATCCGGAACATTCGGACCGAACCCTTTCCCGGTGTGATTTGCCTGTAAGTCGAACAGTTGGTCAGCAGACGGAAGATAACGTCGATGCGAACGACGCTGATCCTTGCGCGCTTGATCGAGATACTCCCATGCCAAATGTTGATTCGCATATCCAGTGTCCCCACCGAAACCAGGAATCGTCCGCGCGTGCAGCATCGTAATCCATGGTGGCGTCGGGTGCCACGTCATATCTGAGTGCCACGAACCGAATACACGGTTTTTGGCACGACCATCGCCAGCTAGCATCTGCACATACGGGTTACTTCGTTGCATGGCGGATGGGTGAGTTAGCAATTCACCCCACAACATGCCGAACGCTTGTTGTTCCTCTTCATGGAGGTCTTGTGCACTTACGCAAACGAGATGGTGTTCGTTAAGCAATCCTCGTAACTCGCCAACCATCGTGTCGTTCGCGTGTTGGAGCTTGAGACCATCCACGCGTACGCCCATAGCGGGTGAAAGCCGATTGGTTGATATCCCTGCCATTTCGAAGAATTACCGTTGAGTTCTAAACAAATACATGGGCGGTTCGAACTTTATACCAAGACGCTAATGCAATCGAAACCATACACCTTCATGCTCAATATGATTGCGCATTCCGTATTTATCCGAGCCTCTGTTGAAAGGAGATCTAATGTCGAATATCGCCGAAGATCCAAGGATCGATCCACGACTCAAACGAATGCTCTTGGCGATGCCCGCAGTACCAAATCCTGGTGACGCCACTAGCCGCGAAGAGCTCGTGGAGCAAGCGAATTCGCCCGCGGGACTCGCTCGCGCAGCCGAGCTTGAGAAAATCTTCGAAGGTGTCGATTCAGAACCGACCGCCCCACAACGCGGATTAACGGTTAATCGGCGAACGGCAGTTTCGCAACCCGACGGAAATACGGTTAACCTGCAGGTTATTCGACCTGACACGAATGACAGGCTGCCATGTGTGTACTACATACACGGTGGTGGCATGCAGACGATGTCTTGTTTTTACGGAAACTATCGAGCTTGGGGGAAGATCATCGCTTCACAGGGCGCGGTCGTGGTAATGATCGATTTTCGAAACTGCTTGACGCCGTCGTCTGTGCCAGAAGTCGAGCCGTACCCAGCAGGTCTGAACGATTGTGTATCCGTACTTCGTCAGCTTCCGGACCTAGCAACTGAATTGAATTTCGACGAGGGCAACATCATTGTTGCTGGTGAGAGTGGTGGTGGTAACTTGACGCTGGCGACTGGTATGCGCCTGTTGAAAGATGGTGACGTCGATCGCATCAAAGGTCTGTATGCGCTGTGTCCTTATATCGCGGGTCAATGGCCTGTCGCAGATAGCCCGTCATCGGTAGAAAACAACGGTATCTTGCTCGATTTGCACAACAATCGTGGCGCGATGGTATATGGAATAGAGGAGTACAACAATAAGAATCCACTCGCGTGGCCAGGCTTCGCCACTGAGTCAGATGTTCGAGGCTTACCACCGACGATGATTAGTGTGAACGAGTGTGATCCACTTCGCGACGAAGGGATCAACTTTTACCGTCTGCTTCTTAGTGCGGACGTTCGGGCTTTCTGTCGACAGGTGATGGGCACCACGCACGGCACTGAAGTGTTTCCTCTAACCGCGCCAGATATCGCACGCGAAACAGCAGTCAGTATCGCTGCATTCGCTCGCGGAGATACGCGTTAACTCTAGATCGATCGATGCGTGACTATGTCGCGCACTCGTTAATTTGCAGGATTATTCGGTCTAGGCGTGGTATTGTGAACGACGGTGTCACGCATGCCTTGCCATTCGTGCCACATATTGCACATGGCATATTTCGAGCGCTCCCACGGGTTATTACCAGGTTCATATTCGAGCCATTCACCCCGTTGGCCACGATCGGGATGGTCGGTAATGCCGTTCACCATCTTGTCAGGCTGACGATTTTTGTTTCGCAACCGAAAAATGATGCTCTTACGCGACTCGGAACCTAACTCGTTACGTGTACCGGAGTGGGGGATTTGGTACATCGCGATGCATGCATCACCTGGTTCCATGAGGATCTGTGTTGGCCGAGGCCATTTCTTGCCGTCAGGAGTACTTGCAGAGTCGGCGTTGAGAAACTTGTCCCGAACGGCCTCAGGTAAATAAACAAGACCACATCGATTTGGTGCATCATGATTTAGACGGGGCCAACCTGGACCTTCGACGCCTAAATGATTGTTGGTGTCACGCTGCCAACGAAAAAACTTCTCAACTTCGTGATGTGAGCCTTTCAACAGTGAAGTCTGACCTCGACCCTCGACAGTTTGATCGTTTAGACACACGAAAACGAATGCCGTAAAGCTCCCAAGTCCCAACGTCATTTCTGGGTCTTGAAACATAGGCACCATGTTGTGACCGATGACGTCCGGACTTCTACCGAGGTCGCCGTTTGGACCGGACGCTATGTATCGTCGGTAAATCTCATCGTTGGTACCTTCTTGCACCTCCTGAGGCACCGCAATCGTCATACTGCCGTCGACATGCGATTCGGAAGCGAAGTAAGGCATATCGCGCTCGTGATAACCAAGGTTATTGAATCGGTCGCTTGGTTTACTTACGGGTCGGATTCCAACTTGGCACACCTTAGGCGGGTCGAAGTAACCCATGGCTTCATGTAAGGTGGGTGTGATCGAAGATGCGTTGACCAAGTTCGTGAATGCTGGATTCGTACCCATGATATTGGGTCGTTCGGTGTTACTAATGTGATCAAGCGCCGCGTCAACAAGGCGATCCTCGACAGCGCCCTTGACGATCACGTATCCATCATCGTAGAGAGATTGTTTTTGTTCGGCTGTGAGTCCTTGACTCATATTGGATATCCCGCCGCTAGCTGCGGAGGGTTACTCCGGCGAGCTCACCCGTATGAACACCGTCTGTCATGAAGTGCTTTCCATTCACAACCGTGTGTTTGAACCCGTGAGCTCGTTGAACGTACCGACCGGCACCACCAGGAAAGTCGTATTGGTAATTTGGTACTTCCATTCCAAGACGCTCTAGATCGATGACGTTTATGTCTGCAAACGCACCGACTTCGAGACGACCACGCTTCTCAATCCCGAATAGATCTGCGGTGTCAGACGTCCAACGTCGAATCGCATCTTCGACCGTAAGCATGTCACGTTCGCGTACCCAATACGCCAGTAGCCACGTAGGTTGGCTCGCATCCATGATCTGACCGACATGCGCGCCCGAGTCTGCAAGACCCATGGCTACCACGGGTTTCTTCATCATATATTCGATAGGGTCCAGTCGTTGATTAAGAAATGCGTAATAAAAAACCACTCGACCACTAGTTTCTAGGTTGAGATTGATGAATGCCTCGACGACGGATTCTTTTCGTTGACGCGCGATGTAACCCAACGAGTCGCGTGCTTGCATGTCATAGCGAACACGATCTGGTGTGAGCACATACAGTCTGTCAAAATCGAGTTCGATTTCTTCAAGGTCAACACCGTTGATTAATCGCTCACGGATTGTCGCATCTCGCATGTCTTCAAGTCGAGCGCTGAAGCTCCTGGCTTTGAGATCTCGCCACGGTTCTGATCTGTCGAACATGGTCCGGTTATGAAGACTGTACAAGCTTCCTATTGGGCGAGACGTCGTCTGTGGGCGTAGATGAGCGCCCTTGGCATTTTCCTCTGAAGCAAATTCGACAACAGATTGATAAAGTGTCTCTCGACGTTCGCTGTGAGCAAGACCAAACGTGACGTTGATGTCGTTTTCACGTGAAAGCTCTCCCATCCATGCAACTTCTTTTCGCGTGTTTGGCAGCTCTGGTGCATCCCTCTCACCAAGACGCGCGGCCGCTTCAAACACACCACGCCCGTGCTTACCAAGTACTCTTCCGATCGCTAGTAGTTCTTCGGGCTGTGCATAAGTGCCTGGCACTGGTCGTCCATCGGGTACTCGATGCAGACACGTACGCGAGGTCGAGAACCCAAGCGCACCAGAACTGATCGCTTCGTCAACAAGCTCGCACATGCGTTCGATATCGTGCGCTTCGGCCGGTGTTTCGTCCAGACTTCGTTCTCCCATCGCTGCATAACGAACTGCACAGTGACCGACCATCCCTCCGACATTGATACCTTTGGGAAGGCTATCCAACGCCTTCAGATACTCACCATAGGTTTCCCAATCCCAGCTCAACCCTTCGAGAATGGACTGCCGGGGAATGTCCTCAACCGACTCCATAAGTTCGGCTAAGTACTCACGATCTTTCAGTTTACATGGCGCGAAAGTGACTCCACAGTTTCCTAGCACTACCGAGGTAACGCCGTGAAAACACGATGACGTGCCAAGAGGATCCCACCCAAATTGGGCATCAAGGTGAGTGTGAATGTCAACGAATCCCGGCGTGATCAGGTTTCCATCGGCATTAATTTCTTTCGTTCCTCGTGACGTCACGACGCCTGTTCCAGCGATTTTGTCTCCGTCGACTGCAACGTCGCCGTGAAATGGCTCGTTTCCTAGTCCATCGACGATCAGACCGTCACGTATCACTAGATCATGTGCCATCAACTTACCTCTCTTGTTACGTCGCGCGGGACAGTTGGCTGGTCATTTCGCGACATTGTTCGCAGCGTACCTTGTATTGATCAGATTGCATCCTAAGAGATAACTGACTCTCGGATGCGAAGGATAACCGTGTAAGTCGAGAAACGCTATTTGTCAGTAACGTTGATATAGAGTAGTTTTCGAGTGATTCCGTTCGTCGCTGCTTGTCCTTGGTACATCGATGTTTCTACGTTTAGTCTAGTTCGCCTTTGAAATAACCAAGCGCGGCCATGAATGCATCATTTCCGACCTTAGCACCGATTTGACGCCCGGGGAGGTCATCCGCTGGTGGGTGAATTCCTCCCCAAATCCGAGACAGGCTGCATTGGTCGGCAGCATCTCGATATGTCGCCCATTGAAGGATCAGGTCGACTGAAGGACCATCCTCGAATACCAGAAACTCTCCTGCTTTAATACGGAAATCACTCATCCCACTCGGGAAAAACTCACTTCCAGTCATTGCAGTCAGTACTTCGGCAGCGGCTCGCGAGTAGGTTGAGTGCCCCGATACATAGCCAGCAAACGGCGGTGTTACGAACGTAGGTCGCTGGTAGGGCCACCAGTTTTCGGCAAGAATCCAGCCGACACCCGCAACATCTGTCGCAGGATCATCGATATTCTCCGGGTTGCGCCATGCACGTAGTTTTATTTTTCCAACGTGTTCGCCGTTCTCACCCGCAAGTGGATCGGTGGTGCTGACTAACTCAATGTAGTCTTCGCTGAGAGTGATACCGAGTTCATCAAAGGACTCTAGGCTTGAATCGCTACTCTGACCTCGATCTGCCATTGCGCGGATCGCGGAAATAGGTCTTATGTAGTCATACCAACCTTTGATGCCCCAAGCGGTTATTGCTGCATCGTGCATCGCGCCACCCAACGTGAAGTAAGCCTTGACGTCCCACTCGAGAAGGTTGAGAGTGTCGCCTTTTCCTTGAAACCGTCTCGTTAACAGTGGGTGATCGGTTACTTCGTTGAGTATCACGAACCAGTGCCCCGGTGGCGTCTCGGAGTCCGGTCCGTCAGCCCAGAACTCAGCCAATGCTCGCGTATAGTCACCGCGCGGCACCATTTGAGCACTATATGCTTCTCGTGTTATCGGATTTTCGACATAACCTCTACTAGGATCTCCACCTTCAGCTTTGAAGAAATTCGTATGGTCTTCAAATCTTGTCGGATATTTGTCAATATTCCCTATTGATGAGGGTGAAATATCCCAAATTACGCCATCGTTTGGATCTAAATGGGAAGACCAAACCGAGACGAGTGAATGGGACCATTTGTAATTCGCGTCACCTGCGCCGTCGATCATCGGTGGCGGTCCTGGGTCGTGATATACCCAGTAGTCATGGCCATCTCGTTGATAGATTTTGAGGTCGTCAATCGAAAGTGCAAACGGTACTACGCTTCCCCACTCGGGGCTTAAGAAGCTCGGCGTCGAACCACTTGGATTCCCCGCTTGATCGATGAATTCGCGCAGGGATAGAGGTTGCCAGCGATTCAAGTCTGTGATCGAGGGATTACCTGGCTCGTGTGGTTTTAGTGGTTGATTAACTGGTGTGTAGTTCTTGTTTCCATAGTCTCCTTCTTCATTCGAACCATCGACAAAGCCAAACTCGATATAGCAACGTCCGATTAGTCGTCCTAACGCCGCCGGTGAACCGTCGTTCGATTCGTTGCCTTCTACATCGAAGCCCAAAAACTCCATCAGCGTATTAGTATCGCGAAGCGTTTGTGCTGCGCCGGGAGACTGTGCAAATCGGTGCCGAAGGAGCGTCCATGCGGCGTGACTAATCGCTTCCTCTTTCGCCTGTTTCAGATCTGAAATCGGTTCGACCGCGTCCGATCGACAGAAATAACCAGATCGTTCTTTTCCTAGCAACCAAGGCGTAGCGGTGGTGTCATAGAGCGTCCAAGCATCGTAGGTTGCCGCGGCGAAGTGGAAAAGGTTGCGTGCGTGAACCGTTGGTCTAGCGTAATCGTTTCGGATTGCTTCTAGCAGTACTTCATTCCAACGACGAGCAACAGATACTGAGGAGTCAGGAGCTACACCAGGCAGATAGTTTGCGAAGATAGTCACGCTACCTTGAGGCATCGTGAAATAGGTCGAAGTTGCGTGTGTGTTTGAAAACGAACCGCCATTGTTGCTACGCCAATGGGAAAAGTAGTAGTCTTCTTCGGCTGGTGCTGCTTCGATCCTGACCGACTCACCAGCCTCGTAAATTCCACCACCATTCCCACGAGACACAGAAAGTCGGTTGACTGGTGGCGGCTGATCGATCGTAATGAGACGATCGACTGGCGCTTGGAGCATTTCACTTTCTGCGCCATCGGGCCAAATCACTCTAATATCCACGCGAGTTTCGCCACCTAATCCGAAATGGACTTCGTAAGGATCATGTGATACGTAGTTATTCGATCCACCGAGCTCTCGTATCTGGGACAGTGCTTCGGTTGTAGCGACGACCCTAGCACCGACACCGAAATGATTCGGATACCGACCGTTTAGGCGTATCGCGACATAGTGGTTGGTGTTTCTCGTCATATTACGAAAAACTACCACGTTGTCTGCAGCGTTGTTCGTTAGCACTATGTCCTGCTTCCCGTCACGATCCATATCAAAACATGCGATTCCGCGACCTTGGGAAACATTGTCGAAGCCAATCGCCATGGCGCGTTCTTCGAAGCGTAGATTCGTTGGGTCGACGTTATGGAAGAACCGAACGTTGTCCTCGCTGTATTTCCATTGTCCCTCATCGATCCAACCATTCGTTTGGGCTATATCCAATGCTCCGTCGTTATCGAAGTCCGCGGCGCACGCGCCCCATCCCCATCCTCCGTCAGCTAGACCCAGAGTTGCGTCGGTGAACTCGCCGTTGCCTTCATTCCGATACATCCGATTACCGAAGTAGGTCCCATCTTCATCGAGGTTGTAGATCGATGTAACGAACCAGTCCATGTCGCCGTCGTTGTCATAGTCTCCAACCGCCGCGCCCATGCCAGCCTGATCGACGATGATTCTCGTATCGGTGATGTTTGAAAACGTACCGTCGCCATTGTTGCGGAGGACCTGACTCTCGTCATAGTCAGCCGCCATCAGGAGATCTCCATCGCCGTCATTGTCGAAGTCTGTGAAATTCGCAGTGAAAGTGAAGTCGGTGCTGCCTTCCAGCAATGCGCCACTTAGACCACTCGATAGGGTCGCTGTTATGAATCTACCATCCCCCGTATTTCGCCACAAGGTTTGCGTATCTGCGCCCGGATTGAGGCTGTTCCAGTGTGTCGTAGCGAGGTCAAGCCAACCGTCGTTGTCGTAGTCGTAGAACGTTGCCGAAACCGTGTTTCGAGCGGTGATGTCGATACCGGATTCGCTCGTAATGTCTACAAACCGACCGATCGAGTCATTCATGCGATTTTCGAAGAGACGGGGTTTGGTGTTTTCGATACCACTGACAAAGAGATCCAGATCGCCATCTGAATCGATATCGCCAAAAGCAGGACCGCTATACCAACCGTCGATCGAGAGTCCTACCAATACGGCTCTCTCTATAAACGTTCCATTGCCTTGGTTTTCATAGAGATGACTGGGATCAATCTCGCCACCGACAACATAGAAGTCGATGTCGCCATCGTTGTCGTAGTCGGCGGCGGCGACACCGCCGCCAACTAAACCTGCAGCAGTCTCCTCGATGGCTCGATACCAGAAAGTAGATGCGTCTCGTTCGAACCGAAGACCTTCATGAGGCGTCGTATCCGGTTCGGGTTCTAAGGGCGGCGACGTTACCGCTTGCGGAGAGGAATCCCCGCTGCCACAGCTCGCGAGAAGTAGAACAACTAACGCATTGCCGAGAAAGACACAATATCGAACATCGGTTCGTAGATTGCTCGCTAACGATTTCAAGTTGGTTGTATTTCGGATCGTTATACGACAACAATGTCGCTCATATATTAGACGGTGGGCGTGAAAACAGCCGCGCATTTCCACGATCTAGCGATACTCGATCCTCGGAAGAAGGTTTGCCTTGGACAAGCTTGATGACATGCTCCTCCGTCGTTTGGGAGTAAAAGTCAACTTTGCGTCTTATTTAATCTGCCTTGGACCACGGAAACGCCCACTACACAAGCAACAAAATACGCTGCTAGACTAGGTCGCGCGCGAATTACTCACTAAGCGGATTTAGTCCCTCGATGCATTCATGAGATTATTTACAGTACTTTAAATCGTAGCTAATGTGAGGTCTTTCCCGAACTCTCCGAGCTAGAAAATCAGTCTGTACATCGAAAGTAGCGTCGATGGTGTAGCGAGTGCAGTTCACACGCTCGATTGACCTTATGGTGCAATCTATGAGCGAGATTTCCGTAATCCGATCGGAAGCGACCCGTCAAAAGAAAACACCATGGGTTACACGCGGATGTTCGGTCTTTGAACTAAGTTTATTTTTCGTAATTGAAACGCCGAAACGTGGATTTAGATCAACGAGGGCGTAATAACCGCCGTGGCTAGAGGCAAATGCTTCGACAGGTGATCCTGAATAGCATGCAGTCACGTCTCCGAACTCAAACGTATCCCAAACGTGAACGTGTCCCAGCGCTAGATAATCAAATCCGGAATTCTGAATCTCGTCATGCGTTATTTGCGATGAACTGCCATTCACTCGCTTGTGTACTACCTGTCCGTGAGCCATGCCGATATACCAGTTGTCTCGATCGATTCTCGGAACGCCTAAGAGCGGTTCATAATTTGGCGAGTGCTCATCCATTGCGCGTCCCCATAGCGTTGCCCCGAGGTCAGGGAATTCAATCAGGTCACCTTCGTGTTCCATGATGGGATATACATGCGAACCGAGTTCGGTTGGATCAAACTTGCGCCAGACGGACGTATCGTCATGGACGTCGTGATTTCCTGGGATCAATACGACGGGACAGTCAATCTTGCTCAGTTGGGTTCGAACGAATTCGAAGTCGTGTTCCTTGATTCGAGCACTATCGAAGAGATCACCGACTATTAGAAAAAGTTCGCAGTTTGCTTGAGTTACAGCGTCGACGACCTGCGCAAATGCGTATTCGGCCGGATTACGAAATCCTTCGACGTCGCCTCGAGACGAGGTGCTGTCGAGATGGACGTCGGATGTATGGATAAATCGAAGAGATTGATTCGGCACGGGTGATCTACTTAACTAGCTGAAGGAATTCGCTTCGGGTTGCATGGTCGTCTCGAAAGCTCCCGAGAAGGACCGAGGTTTTCATTATGGAGTGTTGTTTTTCGACGCCTCGCATTGACATACAAAGATGCTGTGCTTCGATGATGACGCCAACGCCCATTGCACCAGTTGCGGTTTCGATCGCTTCAGCGATCTCTTGGGTAAGTTTCTCTTGAATCTGCAACCTTCGCGCGAACATGTCGACGATGCGAGCTACCTTACTCAATCCCAATACCTTCCCTTGCGGCAGATACCCGACATGACAATTTCCGAGAA
The DNA here is from genome assembly GCA_026707905.1 of Gammaproteobacteria bacterium. Lineage (GTDB taxonomy): Bacteria > Pseudomonadota > Gammaproteobacteria > Pseudomonadales > Azotimanducaceae > Bin55. The sequence goes on from JAPOVY010000031.1 coordinate 15,613, forward strand.
ACGGCAGCACGTGGTGTTCACACAATGAATAGAGCTCGATATCCTTAACGATGACGATCTCACTCAATTCTGACGTGAACAATGCACCGTTGACGACCTCGTCTAAAGTCTGATGGTAACCTTGAGTTAAAAAGTCAAGTGCGCGTGCCGCTCGGGTAGGGGTTTTGGCGAGTCCTTCACGGTCGGCGTCCTCGCCAACTTCGGACAACAGCGATTTATATAGAGCGGAAATACTCTCAATATTTCGATTTTGATGGGTCATGATCTCTATTTAACTGTCGCCTGGACACGGTGCGTCGTGCGATAGCAGGTTTCGTTCGCGCAAGGTTGCCCAAAGTTCACGCGGAATTTCGAATTCAACAAATTCTCGACTGCTGACTGCTTCGGCGGGACTCGCCGAACCAGGAATTGCTGCCGATACGACAGGATTGTTCAGAACAAACTGCAATGCGGCGGCACCGATCGGGACATCGAACTCAGAACAGACATCCAGTAATCCTTGAGTTCTCTCTTGGATGTGTTTCGGTGCATCTAGACCAGACATTCTGCTATACATGTAACCCACTTTGTTCGGATTGACCAGCCAACCTCCGGCAAATGGACTCGCTATGATCACGCTTATGTTTCTTCGTGCACATACAGGGAAAATCCGTCGAAGTGCTCGCGTTTCCAATAAGGTATAGCCACCCGCGACAATTAAGAAATCTAAATCAATGAGTGACATTACACGCTCAACTAGGTCCTCGTGGGAAGAGTCCTCCCAACTGAAAGCGTTTTTGGTTTCGAGATTACATCCCATACCGATAGCGTCGATTTCTCCTTTAGACTTAAGTTCAGTCAGCGCGGCAGCTCCCTCTAGTCCATCGTTGGATAGCTGGTGGAGAACCTCTTCTAGCTGCGTCGGGTGATAACCGAAGTCAATGTCGTGCAGAGTTAAGGTGTTTATTCGAGATAAACCGAGACGTTGTAGTGAGTCGCGATGTTGTTGTTGAATCGCGTTATACGAATAGTTGAACTGCACTCGAAAACCACTATCTATGTCGCGAGGCGTACGTGGCGTTCCGTCCGATGCTTCACTGTCGTTCGTCGAGTCCGTGACGTACTCGGGTTCAAGCGTACGACCTACCTTTGTGTTCAGTACATATTCATTTCGAGAAACGCGTAGTTCTGCGAGACCCATACCTAAACGCCGTTCGGAG
>JAPOVY010000043.1 GCA_026707905.1 Gammaproteobacteria bacterium
TCTGCACTTTCATCGGGTGCCAGCGTGCTACTCCGTCGTAGATTTTCCGCGTCAAACTTGGTCTCCGATCTCAAAGAGAACGAAGTCACATGTATGGTGTACGTCGGTGAGTTGTGCCGATACCTTGTCAATCAACCCGTAACTGGCAACGAAGCGGATACACCGTTACATACGGCGATTGGCAATGGCTTGCGACCCGATATCTGGGATGAGTTCAAAAATCGTTACGGACTGAAACGCGTCACCGAACTCTATGCCGCGAGCGAAGGTAACGTTTCGTTCGCGAACATCTTCAATAAAGACCACACGATTGGCATGACGACGGCGCAGATCTCGTTAATCAAATACGACGTTCTCAATGACGAGATCGTCAAAAACGACGATGGATTCTGTATCGAAGTGCCTGACGGTGAAGCGGGTCTATGTATTGGACACATAAATCCCAACGCTCAGTTTGAGGGCTATACGAACAAGGAAGCGACCGAGAAGAAAATCCTTCGAAACGTATTTGAGGAAGGAGACGCCTGGTTCAATACGGGTGACCTTCTTCGCACGGTCCCGGTCGGATTCTCACTCGGGTATGCACACTACCAATTCGTCGATCGGGTTGGTGATACGTTTCGTTGGCGATCTGAAAATGTCTCGACGAACGAAGTCGCAGAAATTCTCAACGGGTTTGAACAGATCGACATTAGTAATGTTTACGGTGTGTCGGTACCCAGCACCGAAGGTCGGGCCGGAATGGCTACGGTCGTGCTGACGAACCCTGATGATGCACTCGATCTGGAACAATTTAGCGATTACGTCGTTGCGAATCTACCTCACTACGGGCGCCCAGTGTTTGTTCGAGTTCAGAGCGAGGCGGCCGTGACCGGTACGATGAAATTGGTCAAAACCGATCTCCGAGAGGAAGGCTACGATCTATCGCGAATATCGGATCCGGTGTACGTGATGAAACCACGAACTGAGGAATACGTCCCTCTCGATGAGACGTTTCTCGGCGAGATTCAAGCAGGTACTGCGGGTTACTAACGGTAAATCTCGGCACAACCTCGGAAACGCTTGTATTCCCATTGATATTGAGCGGGATCTAACTCTCCCATCCGTTCAATCTCATGGTCTAGCGCTTGCACTGAAACGTCCGCGTCTGCTGAATAGATCGCGTCATCGACGTCCTGAATGTGGATGTTGAATCCACCTTTGCATCGCTCGGCAACTATGCAGAGCGCTTTCATCCCACCTCGCTTAAGTAACGAGTGAGCCAGTGTTCCCGTTTTGAGTGGTTGGCCAAGAAATCTAGATGTAACGGATTGTCCTTCCGTTGGAACTTGATCGGGTAGGACAATAACGACGCCACCTTCGCGAATGCGCGTCACCAATGCACGAAACCCTGATCTTGTCACAGGCAAGAACTCGCTCCCGAAGCGACCACGGCATTGGTTGATTAGCTCGTCTAGCTCATACAAACGTCTTGGACTATACATACACGCGTATTTCGTGATAGCGTTGAAGTAGGTCGACAGGAACTCCCAGTTACCAAAATGAGGTACGATCAGTAGAACCGAACCATTCTGGATGCCTTCCGTGAGTAACGATTCGCCTTCGACGTGCCGAATCCATTTCTGTAGACGTCTGTAAGAGCTTGTCCAAACAGCAGGGAGCTCAAAGACCGTACAAGCCGTATGCCACAAGCTTCGTCGAGCTAGGCTACGTTGCTCTGTAGTGGGTAACTCCCGATAACAATGTTCGATGTTTTGAATCGTCGTCCTAGCGGCACGCAGCTTGAGATGCCAAGTTAGAGACGCAACACCGGACGCAAGCACGCGGGACGCACGAAGCGGCAAACACGCGAAGACTCTAAGCAGTAGACGTATCGTGCGTACTGGATATCGTTTACGTTCGGCTGCTGCCATGATTCCTCAACGATTGATGCGTGGTGTTGCAGCTGTGTTTCAAATAGTATGCGACTACGCACATAAGCTTCAACGCACGGATACGCAACAATTTCGCGGGAGGAGCTGCCGACTCCCTCCATCGGTAAGCGCGAGCGACCTGCGTTGATCAAACCGTAGACGGACCTGATACGAAACGAAAAAAAAGGTCATCATGATCGGAAACAGCTACGAACTACACGACGATGCTTCCGGTGTTCGCGTTCATCTAATCGATTACGGCGCAACCGTCACGAACATTTGGTGCGCCGATCGCGACGGCAAGGTTGGCGATGTGCTGCTGGGTTGCCCTACGCCTGAAGACCACGCTACACCGCACCCGCATTTCAACTGCATCGTCGGAAGGTACGCGAATCGCATCACGAA
>JAPOVY010000041.1 GCA_026707905.1 Gammaproteobacteria bacterium
AGCTCGCGATCCATGGTACCTCTTCTATTGCAATATCCCTTAGGTCCTTTCGCCAGATGACGTCGCCGTTATCACCATCCCAACACACTAAGAAATTGAGATCGAAGGTAAAAATCTTGCCGTCAGGAGTACTCGTGGATGAAACACCGGTTATCGAGCGTTCTCTAGACGTCCAACGAATCTCCCCTGTACCTGTGTCGATAGCGTTTAGGAACCCCTCGCCATCAATGACGTATACAAATCGACCGTCGAACGACAACGTTGGGCTAGTACCGCTGCCAGATGTTCCGAGTGATGTTTCGAACGCGATATGCAGACCTCCGCCCGTCGCGTCGATGCCATACAGGACCACCGCATTAGGCTCTCGGCCGGTCGCGACTATGAAGATTCGTCCGGTCTTGTTGTGTACGCTCGGTGTATTCGCGACTTCCATATTGAAGCCGAAAACCGCATCCCATGAGTCCTGCACGATCCGTTCGTCAATTGAGCCATCAACCCACAAGCCAGGCGGCATCGGTGACGCGGGTAATCCGCGTACTCCAGGCAAATCCAACGGTGGTAGCGCAAGCTCACCGGTATCGCGTGCGAAGAGTGCGAGCTTGCCATCGCTAGAGATTGCGCCTGCATGACCCGTGTGCGTGAAGAAGATTGAGAATATGTAACCATCGATTCCCACGTCAGCCAATCGAGTAACCCAACGCGTTTGACCGTCAGGATCGAACGACCATAGTTGATTGCTGTCTGGAATGAAGAGGTTACCGTCGATGTCTATGACCGGCGCTGACATGAATGCCGCCGAATCGAAATCGTCCCAATCTCGCATGGGATCGGTCTTCCACACGAGATTTCCTCTCGTGTCGTACTCATGCAGATGGCTATGTCCGGCTCCTTGCGCCGAAGTTGCATAGATTCTGCCATTCGAGCTAATCGTCGGTCCCATAAAGAAATTAGCGCCTTCGATCCCCGTCCAGGTTCGACGCATCGCATTTGGACTCGGGAGTGGAATGTAATCTGAATTGCGGCTGTCGCGGTGTGCGCCAGACCACGTTGAACGCCCGTAGAATCGACCGTTGTCCATCGACACCGCATTGTCGTACTGATCGATGCTCTCAGTAATCTGATAGCCGGATGCTTCGATTTCAGGCGGAAACTGAGCGTAAAACCAAGCAAACAGTACGGCGATCACCAGCACTAGAATGCCGAGGATTGTGATCAATATCTTCATGGATTTCCTGATCTTTGAATTCGTCGATTGAGCTACTAAAGTTCAAATCGTGATGTTGTTTTCCAATCTCAGCAGATAAGGTCTTGGCAGCACTGACAGATTTGAACAACGCAGAATCTCAGATGCATCGCGTGGCGTACGATCGTTGCAGATTGTTTTGGGAGTACTCCGTGAACGATAAAGACACGATAAAACTGAGAGACTATTTTCTAAGAGCAGTGTGAGCTTTCGTGCCGTAATCTGTCCAACCTACCAACGTAGCCGATGAATGTGAGTCTAGCGCGCACATCGACGTTAAGCAGTCATACATCCGCACGTTATGGTTCGCATCATTCCATCAATATCAAGTGCAGATTCTGTTCATAGGTCAACTTCGAGCGCGATCCTGCCAAGCGATTAAACGTAGGATATAGGAGAATCTCTCAAAACGAGCCAAACATCGTCATGCGCATAAGTGGTTCAGTTCTACTTGCAAGCGTCGCTTTCGCTTCGTTGGCTTTTTTCGCGGCCGGAGTAGCCGTTCACGCTTGGCTAAATAGAGACCACGCTGTCGAGTTACCTCATCAACGCACAGCCGTCGCGGAACCGATCGTGGAAGCGCAACCTGTATCTCAGACGGTTACCCAGAAGGGGGAAGCTACCACAGTAGATTCGGTGTTTCGTATCCGGTCCGTCATGGACGCAACGAAACTCAAGAGTGACTTCGATCAGAGCGCATCACTGTATTTGCTTCTTATGCAATCCGACGAGAGTGACCTCAACAGCTATATCAACGAGAGTTTCTCTATATCACCTCGAAACCAACGGAATGCAGCCCTCGCTGTCATTTTTAGCCGTTACGCGGCAATCGATCCAAAATAGGCACTCGAACGCGCGCTCGCTCTCACTCAGGTAAGCATGCAGGAGCGAACCAACGTCATACGGTCCGTCTTCACCGAGTGGACGGTAGGCGATCTAGAAGATGCGCTAGAGGCACTGGAAAATTTACCTGAAGCATACAAATACGCGGCTACTTCAGCCATCATTTGGCGTAGCGATTTCCTGACACACGATCAACGTATACAACTTGCGGAGCGGATCGGTCCAAATGATCCTTGGATTCATGGTACTGTCACGTCCATACGAGCTGAGGCCGCAAGTACTGATCCAAGAAGTGCGTTCTACGACCATCTAAGCGACAAAGTTCATTCACAAAGAAACTACGCTGAACTATACGGCATTGTTACGCATTGGATAGAACGAGATGGCGTTGCGATTCTCCGTGAAATCCACGACGCACTTGATAACGCCGACGCACGAAGGTCAGTCATGCAAGGATTGATTTGGAATGCGATCACAACTAAATCGGCTACGCCAATCGAGGTCCTCAATGTACTCTCTGATCTTCCCAACAATCGCGACGCGAGACAGACATTGGAGCACCTATTTCGTTCATGGGCTTCCCTCGAGCCCAAACAATCCTTCGAAGCATCTCTTAAGTTCGCCGATAAACGGTTAACCCATCAGTTCCGATCGTCGCTCTTGCGAACGTGGGCATCTAAAGATGCGGAAGGGTTACTCTCGGAAGTGTCGTCGTTACCAAGCGAATATCGAAATACTGCTGTAATCAATTCGCTTGGAAAAATGTCTCGCGATGATCCTGAAGCAGCGACTCGCTACGCACGCAATCTAGGTTCGCTAGGGCTGCGAAGCCAGGCGAGAGAAGCAATTATTCGAGAATGGTCAGAGGTCGATGCGAAGTCGGCATTTGAGTGGTTCATGAACGACAGCTTTAATGACGAGGCGAAAGAAAACTACTCGATTTTCTGGCGCGCATTTTCTTCCTATTTGGATCAGAATTTCGAGTCCGCTGAAAGGTACGCCGATGAGTATCAAGGTGAGTTTAAGAACCGGTTGATTGAAGCGGTCGCAAGATACTTGAGTGATAGGGACCCGGATCGAGCGATCGAATACTTGCCGAAGGTGCGTAGAAGCGCGCGTGGTTCCTTGCGATTTTCAATCGGTATGGAAATTGCTGAATCAAGACCTATCGAAGCTCTTGAGTACGGCGAGACGCTCCACGAAGAGCGTCATGATCAATACTACAATCAACTATTAGGTAAGTGGGCTCGCAGAGATTTTTTCTCTCTCCATGAGAATATCCGTCGGGTTCCCAGTGCATATCAAGGTCATGCAGCACGGTACTTACTGGGTGTCAATGAAGACAAAAGTTACTTGAGCGCTCGTGAGGTTCGTACCCTCGAAGATATCGTGGCGACAGCACCACCGATCGTACCTCGCGGGGAGTGAAAGACCGGTTTCCCTAACGGGCTGCACGCAATCCTTGTTCCCGCATATCCAATACAACCTGATCTGATGGTAACGTAGTCACCAATCTAACGCTAGCCACACCCGCTACACTGTTTCACTCGTTGTGGTTTTCGATTTATTGACAAACTGCTAACTAACTTTCTAGAGGCTAAATACACACGAGATTACCAAACGCCTGTCATAGTCAAACATCTAAATCGTACGGGCGGTTACTTGATTAGGATTTAGGCGTCGTGTCCAGTCACTGGGGGCTCAGTCATGCGTATCGGTGGTGCAATTCTGATCACGGTCGCGGCTTTAGCGCTGATCGGTGGCTTCGCAGCTGGAGTGGCTGTTCATCCACTGCTAACAGAGGAACATTCCGACCCAATATCCGTTATCCATGAGCCAAACGCTGAACCATTAGCTGAATCCCAGCCTTTTCCTCGGCTCAATGGGTCTGAGGAACTTGTCGGCACATTCGAAGACCGCGTCGTTGGTATCAAATCGATCTTCGATTCAACAAGATTCGCCAGCGACTTTGATCAAAGCGTGTCTTTGTACGTGCTTCTTGCTAACGCCGAAGAAGCTGACCTTAATCGATACATCGGTGCTAGTTCTGCAATCTCGTCGATAAACCAACGTGCTGCAGCTCTTTCAATCATCCTTGGTCGCTATGCCGCGATCAATCCAAAGGAGGCTTTAAAACGGACGCTGGCAATTAAGCAGTTGTCATTCGCGGAGAAGTCAATCGTTATACGGGCAATCTTCAATGAGTGGACGGTGCAAGACTTAGACGGGGCCGTCTCAGCAATGAGGAACCTGCCTCAACAGTTGCGATTCATAGCAGCGGCCGCGGTTCTATGGCGCAGCGATTTCTTGTCCCCTGACCAGCGCGTTCAACTCGTTCATGAGATTAATCTGAATGAAACTTGGGTGGCGAACGCCATTGCGTCCATCCGCAGTGATGTAGCCAGAGGCGATCCACGAAGTGCTTTCTACAGCAGTATTCGAGAAACAGGGCTTACTCACGACCACTATACGGAGTTGCTTGGAATCGTTCGACGTTGGTTCGAGCGAGACGGTATTGCGATCGTGCCCGAAATATATGAATCGCTCCCTAACGTAAAAATCAGGAACTATGTCCTAAAAGGCTTGGTTCGGCACGCGATTGGAACGAGACTGGCTGAACCAACAGAAGTTCTCAACATAGTCACAGAAATACCCGATACTTCAGATGCTAAGCTGGCAACGGAAGTTGCATTCGGAACCTGGAGCAACTACGCCCCTAAGCAGGCGTTCGAAGCTTCATTTGAGTTTGGTGATCACTTAGTAACACCTAGGTTTCGAGCGACATTACTTCGTACATGGGCAGTTAAGGATCCAGAGGCACTATTTGCAAATGCGTCTGGATTACCCGATACCTATAGAGATACTGCCGTAATTCAAGCCCTCGGTCGAATGTCTACGGAAAAGCCAGACATGGCTATTCGATACGCACGAGGATTGGAAACACGTCCCCTTCGAATTTTGGCGAGAGACGAGATCTTGACGCGATGGTCATCCGTCGACGCAAAATCTGCATTCGAGTGGCTAATGAACGACGGTTTCGACGGAAGTCACGCACGTAGCCCTTCTATCTGGCGCAATATCTTTGCGAAATATCTCCAACAAGACCTTGAAGCTGCAATGACATTCGCTGATAACTACGAGGGAACACTACGAAATAAGCTTATTGCAAACGTTGCCGAGTATCTGATCAACGTAGACGTTGACCGAGCGATCGCGTATATACCTAATGTCGAAGACTGGCGACAGAGATTGTTACGTGAACAAATCGGTAGAAGGACAGTCTTGTACGACCAAGAATGGGCGATGACCTATGGTGCGACTATTGAAGAGCGTGCTCAACGGAGTTACTTCGATGCGGTGATAAATGAGTGGGCCTATCGAGACCTCGTTAGTCTGACCGAGAACATTAAGCTCGTTCCGCCGAAATTTCGACCTATGGCAGCGAAAGAAATCCTAGGTTGGAACGAAGAGAAGGGATATCTGAGCGATCACCAAATTACACAACTCAAGGCGATGATGCCTACTGACGAGGAGTTGGAGGAGTTAATCGTTACGAGTGGTGGTTGTTAACGCACACGCCAATGCGAGTTCTGCGTTGAAAACGCAATTCAACCACCATCTACACTCAGGACATTACTTACAGTTCAACAATCTTCGCAGATTCGAATCGTTTACTCTCGCCCGGATAGCCGCACGGGTTCGCCACACACCGGCAATCCCCGATCATGTAGTCGTACGGCACATGTGTGTGTCCAGAGATCCATACCTTTGGGTTCAATTCTCGAACCAGATCTTCTTTGTCATTGATGAAGTAGGAATTTAGAAGGCTCGTAGGATTCGTCGGATCTCTGAAATGTTTCGCGATCGCTCGTAGTGTCGGTGGGAAATGGGTCACGACGACATCGGCCTTTTTACCAATCTGTAACCACGACGTCGCGATCTCATGTGCGGACATATGGTCCTGCACGCTCCAATTGTCCGGTCGATTGAACGGTGGTCGAAAATCTGAAACGCCTATTTCAGCGTATCTGCCGTCGCCACCCCAAAAATCGGAATACCAAGTCGCGCCTTTGATGCGAACACCATCGATTTCAGTTTCATCCAAAGGCAGGTAATGCAGACCATGCAGCTCTTGGGCAGCGACTTCACGCCACCATGCATCCAACTGCTTTCTACGATGCCCGCCGTAGTACTCGTGGTTGCCTGGGACATACACGACCTCGGAAAACCGTAATTGTTCCGAGATAAGCGACAACGCGCCACGTCCGACAGCGATATCGCCTGCCAGGACCAATAGATCCCGATCAACTGATTCCAACCGTTGGGCATTCGATCCATCATCGAATTCCAGATGTAGATCAGAAGCGATTTGTATCTTCATGTGCGTATGTCGCATGTACGTCGAATCGAGACGATTTCCACCGAATCGGACCTCGGTAGCGAATCCTGCAAAACATAAACAGAAAACATGAAACGCGCAAAATCGATTTCGAGTCTGAAGATCGCACTGTTACTCGATGAACAGGGCGAGTTGACGAACCGTTGGATTCAGCAATTGCATCGTCGGGTGTCTCGATGAAAAAACCCTATCGCCTAGAACGTTCCCATGTTCGATGATACGTTCCAAAGGCACCTTCGAGAAATCCGCACCTAATCGGACCACAAGCCTACATTGCCTTTCTCCCGTCTGTTCAAGGCTTCCGCCTTCCCACGAAGTTACGGTTCCCGAATAATCAAAACCAAATCCTGCCAACCTAAACGGTTTGCGGTTGAGCGATTCGATCAACTTGAGCTCCAATCCGAGTTCGAGACCATTCCGAGCCTTCCATGAACTGAGACTGCCGCTGATACGGACCTTTCGCAGTGATTGACGGGTCAATGGATCTTGCCAGAAGACCTCGACCTCGTTTTGAGATCCAGGAAAAATTAGTGTGCCGAGTTCATAGGACCCCTCGTCTTCGTGGAGCTCCGCTTCGACAACGTTATTCGCACCAAACATCTGAACTAGACTCTCGAACGACGTTTGCGAGTTGAACGTCGAGCCACACTCGAATGCCCACACATTCTGCGATTCTTGAGAGAGCACTGTGAATGACGTAAGCAATGACATAACAGCGAGTGTTCTAACGGTTTTCATGTGTTAATCGAGCAGTTTTGTCCTTCGTAAGACAGTTTTCGATCGTATTGATTATGAAAACTCAATTCGTGCTCACATACTCGTTTAGAGGCGTGTTTTTAGTCGCCGACGAATAGGTGAAACAACCGACTTTCTTAAAATCACGCATGCCGAAAACATGTCGAAATTTGTCCAGCTTGCTGGGATCAGAGGTTAGCCACTAACGTGAAAGACAGCGAAACCTTATTGGTATGGGGAGAAACGGAAGTCGGGTGGGACGCAAACGTTCCGATCAACGAAACTCTCGACGAAAACGGTCATGTTCCTGATGCCAAACGAGGATTTGGCATCGCCGACCCACGTGCGCCCAAGGCGCGAGTGTACGACGACCCATCCGTCGAAGAATTGCGTGAAAAGCTCCGAGATCACAATGGCTATCACGAACTGGATATTTGCGATCCCGATGAGTTAGAACGCGCGGCCACCATTTTCTGGCGGGATGGCTTTGTTGTCGTCCGCGACCTCCTTAACGAAGAAAACCTTGCGAAGTTTCGCGAAGGTAGCAGTCGCGTCTTACGCGAAATACTTCGACCTGATGGCGACGACGGGCGTAAATACATCACCGAATCGAACCGACTTCCGCATCGTTACAGCTACGGAACGACCTCGTCGTCTCGACAGCTGCTGCATGATGATGCCTGGGCGTCGATGGTCGATCTCGACACGACCACACCACTACTTACGAAACTCTTCGGTGGACCGGATTACGTCGTTGTCGGTGCTGGTGGAGATCTATGTCTGCCTGGCGCAGTCGAGTATCAGCATCTGCATTCTGACGTATATGAACGTTTTAACCTGCCAGAAAGCCGTATTGCCCAAGCTGAAGCGCTTGGTATCGAGATACGTCGCGATGACGAAACCGGAGAGATTGAAGATCGCACGAAGCGACTGATCTGTGACCGCACTCCCGCAATCATCACGATTAACTTCGTTATGAGTGACCTAACGTGGGAGAACGGTCCCATTCGTCAAATCCCAGGTACGCACATGGCAGCTCGACATCCGCCGCCGCCAACCGAGGAGCCAGAGTGGATGCGAATGTGCACGTTGGTCGGCGCGAAAGCAGGAGCCGGTGTATTTCGCGACAATCGAGCTTGGCACGGTGCAACGCCGAATCTAAGTCGTGAAATACGTTCTTTGCCGAATGTCGAATACGGCGCGCCGTGGATCGCGGGACCACATCACGGGAAAACCATGCCGTACAAGGTTTGGGAGACACTTAGTGAGCACGGCAAACACATCTGTCGTTTCGTACACGAAGAACCTGGCGTCTGGCCAGCGGGTGCCGGTCTCAACCATAGCCTTGGGCATGTGCGTAAGGAAGCGAAGGAGTCTCTGACTTCACCGCCTGAACACTACAGACATCTCGTCTAAGAGGCAAGCGAACCAATAGTCTCGCCGACATTCGTGCGATCGGTGCGAGGTGGGTTGACTTCGTTCGCGCAAACCCTAATGTGACAAGCAAGCAGAGTCGTATACCGTGTCATGGCTCGATTTCGCATGACATAAATCTCATTTACATTGTTCCTTAAAAATGTCTAAAATTTATGTCTAGTCAAATAATATGACCACTATTCCTATGAAAGAATCAACAACCATAGGCGCGGCAAAATTCAAAGAGCAGTGTCTCTCCCTAATGGATGCGCTCAAACCGGAAGGTGTAGTGATCACCAAACACGGTCACCCTGTAGCCCGGCTCATTCCCTATGAAATGAGTCCGGAGGAAATGATCGGCTGTTTAGAAGACGAATTCGAAATTTATGGTGACATTTACTCAACCGGATTGACGTGGGAGGCAGTCGAAGAGCCAGATGCTTAATCTCGACACACATGTCTTACTACACGCGACCAAGAACCAGCTTCGTGAACGAGAAAGTAAGTTACTACTTGAGAATCGCTGGAGTATTTCTGCCATCGTACTATGGGAAATCGCGAAACTTGCACAACTTGGTAGAACTGATCTCGATCTCTCTAATCCTAAATTAGGTAGGATGCTTTCAAATGTCCACGTTTGGCCGCTCGATCGTGACGTAGCGATCGCATCTGCAAATTTGGACTTCCGAAGCGACCCAGCCGATGAAGTCATAACGGCGACAAGCATTGTGCACCGGATTCCATTGCTTACGCGCGACAGCAAAATACGTCAGTCAAAGCTAGTTGAATTCGCGTAACTGCGCCAAGCACAAACGTCAAATCTGCTATCAGAACGATCATTTCCCCTTTTTCTAACACTTGCTATTCGAGGCCATGAACGTCCGTCAAAAGGCTTAAATTCGACCCAAGCATGTACTGCAGCCACGTCTATGGACAATTCGCACGACACGTCGCGAGTAGACGTCTTTTTTCTGAAGTAAATGGAATTTCTAACGTCACTGCAACGATAGATTGAGGTCAGTACGTAATCGCTTATACAAAGCAGACAAACTACGATGCTGCTATCGATGCACATCAAAAAAGCAACTTAATTTTGGTGTAAACGGTCCTTGACTACCCACGTCGAATTCAAGAATGTCGCGAAGACGTTCGACGGCCACACAAACGTTGTCGAGGATATCAACCTTCAGATTCCGCGTGGCGAATTTCTGACGTTACTCGGACCTTCCGGGTCGGGAAAGACCACGTGTTTGATGATGCTTGCGGGATTCGAATCCCCAACAGAAGGTGAGATTCTTGTCGACGGAAAATCCGTTCAAGATGTGCCTGCCCATCGACGGGCGTTTGGCATCGTCTTCCAGAGCTACGCGCTTTTTCCGCACATGAGCGTCGCAAAGAACCTCGCATTTCCGCTTGAAGTACGCGGCATCGAAACGTCCAGACGCAACGAGCTCGTTGATCGAGCACTGAAGTTAGTCCAACTTGAAGGTTTCGGATCGCGGAAACCCAATCAGCTGTCAGGTGGTCAGCAGCAACGCGTCGCGATTGCACGGGCGCTGGTCTATGAACCTGAACTTGTCCTCATGGATGAGCCGTTAGGAGCACTCGACCGGCAACTACGCGAGGAAATGCAGTACGAAATTCGCCGGATTCAGGAAGAAGTCGGTGTCACCATGATCTATGTGACACACGATCAAGGCGAAGCGATGGTTCTATCTGACCGGATCGCCGTGTTTGAAGCGGGAAAGATCAAGCAATTAGCGGCGCCGATTACCCTCTATGAAGAACCGGACGATCCTTTCGTCGCCAGTTTTATTGGGGAAAACAACAGGTTGTTTGGAACTGTAACCCATGTCGGCGAAGCGCTCTGTACGGTTGATGTGGACGGTCATACGATTCAAGCCGCTCAAGTGGCAGAAGACACTTCCCCTGGCGACAAGGTCGTTGTTGTCATACGACCAGAACGCGTATCCATACTGCAATCGGATCACAGCTTGAGCAATTCGCAGGAAGCCACGGTTCTTAGTATCACATTCGTCGGCGATCACTTAAGAGTCCAACTGGACACATGTGGAAATCCCGATTTCATCGCCAAGATACCGAATATTGCGGGGCACGGTAGTGTCCTAAAAGGCGACAAGGTCAATATTGGTTGGGCAACGCTGGATTGTCGCGCTCTACCGATACGTTAAACGAGGAGATTCAAAATCGTGCAAAACCACTTGCCTACTGCGCTTTGTGTAAGCGCGATGTTGCTTGGTAGCGCAGCAGTTGCTGAGGAATCCGTAACAGTCGTTAGTTTTGGCGGATCCTATGCCAAGGCGTGCGTCGAGGGCTATTACAAGGCGTTTGAGGAAGAGACCGGGATCAAGGTCAACCTTGAGGATTACAACGGCGAACTGTCGCAATTAAGAGCTCAAGTTGAGGCTGGTGCGGTTACTTGGGACGTCATCGACGCCGAAGGACCTCAGCTCGCTATTGCATGCGATGAAGGGCTGATCGAAACGATCGATCACTTGAATCTGCCTCCCAGTCCCGATGGCGTTCCCGCTGAAGAAGACTTCGCACCCGGTACCTTGACCGAGTGCGGCGTAGGTAAGGTGTACTACGCGACGATGGTCGCCTACCATCCCGCAGCATTCCCTGAAGACAAGCAACCGACCAAAGTTGAGGACTTCTTCGATCTTGAGAACTTCCCAGGCCGGCGGGGCGTACATCGCAGTCCACAGGCGGTACTAGAAATATCGTTAATGGCAAGCGGCGTTGCGCCTGAGGACGTCTACGACGTCTTAGATACTGAAGAAGGCATCGAACGCGCGTTCGGGATGCTTGAACGCATCAAGGATGAAATCGTCTGGTGGGAAGCGGGTGCACAGCCGCCGCAGATGCTCGCCGATCGAGAGGTGAGCATGACGATTGCCTGGAATGGACGAATCTTCAACGCACAGATGCTTGAGAATCAACCGTTCAAGATTCTTTGGGACGGACGCACGATCGACTCGGGTGGCATGGTTATCGCAGCTGATGCACCGAATCTGGAAAACGCTCGTAAATTTGTCGAATTCAGCGCGCGTGCAGAGTCCGAAGCGGGTGTTGCATCGTATATCGCGTACTCACCCGTTCGTAAGTCTGGATACGACTTGGTCGGCAACCATGCGATCACGGGTAAACCGATGAAGCCTCATCTGCCTACTAACCCGGACCACGGTGGACGTCAGCTTACGCTGAGTACGGAGTTCTGGCTTGACCGAAGAGACGAGCTGGTTGAGCGACTAGCTGCGTGGTTGAATCGTTGATACGAACGTAATCGCACCATTTGAATATGGGTAAGCTGAAAGCGAGTTCTCTCGCCCTACCCCTTATCGCCTTCGTGGTCGTTACGTTACTCGTGCCGATCTTCTCGCTCGTTCGGCTGAGCGTTTATGACAGCACGGTTGCGGAGGCACTTCCTAAGACGGCTGAAGCGCTTCAAGCATGGTCGGGTACCGACCTTCCCTCTATCGCAATCTATGAGACGCTCGCCGAAGAACTCATTGCGGCACAAGAGACGCGCGAACTAGGTCGTGTCGCTTCTCGAGTTAATCGCATCTTGAGTGGGTCGCGGTCGACCATCTCGAAAACGCCGCGTCGATTCGCACGCACGGATGCACCTGATGCGCGTCAAGCATTCATTGAAATCGACGAGGATTGGGGAGAGTTGGCGATCTGGCATGCATTGAGGCAAGCCACGGACACGTTCACCAGTCGAAACTTCCTTCAAGCGGTCGACTTTCGACTCATGCCTGACGGGTCGATCGAACGGATGCCGGAGTCGCAGCAGGTTTATGTCACGCTCTTCATCCGCACATTGGGCGTGAGCATTGCGGTGACGGCATTGTGTTTTCTCATCGGTTATCCGATGGCTTACGCGATGGCACACGCGTCGTCCGGTTTGGCGCTCATACTCCAGGTACTCGTGCTCATTCCATTCTGGACATCGTTGCTTGTGAGAACCACTTCCTGGATCGTGATCTTGCAACAACAGGGCGTGCTCAACGACATTTTTGTGTTTTTCGGCATCGTGGCAGACGACAACCGCTTGACCATGGTCCACAACATGACCGGCACGCTCGTTGCAATGACGCAAGTCCTCCTGCCGTTCATGATCCTGCCGCTATACTCGGTCATGACCAACATCCCGCGCGACCTGACCAAAGCGGCGAGTTCCCTTGGTGCCAATCCGTTTCAAGCGTTCGTTCGCGTGTACTTTCCGAATTCCCTCCCTGGCGTCGCCGCGGGTGGATTACTCGTCTTCATCCTCTCGATCGGCTACTACATCACGCCTGCGCTGGTAGGCGGTTCGAAGGGTCAGCTCATTTCGAACTTGATCGCGTACCACCTGCAAACATCGCTGAACTGGGGACTTGCCGCGGCGCTCTCGGTGATCTTGCTTGTCGGCGTGATTGTGCTCTACATCGTGTACGACCGCTTCATCGGCATCGACCGGATGAAACTCGGATGAATACCTTGTTCTGGCGTACCGTCAAGGGTGCCATTGGCGTCTTCACTGCCTTCGGCTTCCTGTTCCTAATCGGTCCGCTGTTCGTGATCGTACCGCTGAGCTTCAACGCGGAACCGTATTTCACGTTCCGACCTGAGATGCTGATGCTTGACCCAGAAGCGTTCTCGCTACGCTGGTATGAGAACCTCTTCAATGACGAGGAATGGCATCGAGCGCTCTTCAACAGTTTCTTTATCGGTATCTGCGCAACGATCCTAGCGACGACGCTCGGCACGCTCGCGGCCATCTCACTCAATCAATCGAACTTTCCCGCTCGACGCACCGTGATGGCGTTACTGATCTCCCCGATGGTCACGCCGATCGTGATCGTCGGTGTTAGCGTCTTTTTCTTCTATTCGCAACCGTTTATTGGGTTGGCGCAAACCTATCTTGGGATCATCCTCTCGCATGCCATGCTGGGTGCGCCGTTCGTGGTGATTACGGTAACCGCAACACTCGCTGGTTTCAACCAAACACTCATGCACGCTGCATCCAGTCTAGGCGCGAACGCATGGACACGATTTCGTCGCGTCCAACTCCCACTGATCTCACCCGGCGTGATTACAGGAGGACTGTTCGCGTTCGCGACCTCGTTCGATGAAGTGGTCGTCGTGCTCTTCATGGGCGGTTTGGAACAACGCACCTTACCGCGTCAAATGTGGAGCGGTATTCGCGAAGAAATCAATCCAACGATTCTCGCCGTCGCGACGCTATTGATCATCTTTGCGGTTCTGGTTCTGTTCACGGTCGAGTGGTTGCGAGCGCGCACGGCCAAACAGCTGCAACCTCAGTAGAACGGTCTTCTAACAAGGCGCTTTACATCGCTCAATTCCCGCCTACAATCAACGTAAATACCTAAGTTGGGTTTGGTATGAAAGTACTTGGTTACATTCTCTCTGCATTAGCGGTCGTCATCGGCGCTTTGATGCTGATTGACGTGCTGTTCTTGGAGTCAGCAGGTCAAATCTGGGATCCCCTCGACTACGTGATCTGTGTGGCTCTTGCCGTCTGTGTCATACTCGGCATTCGAGATCACCTTTCGGACGGAGGCCGTGCGGCCGGTGCTGGCGTCTTACTCAGCGTGTTCGCGTTTCTAGTCTTTACTGAAACATTTATCGCTTATTCGACTGAAACCGAGATGCCGGCCCTGCAATGGATGTGGGTCGATGCGATTGCCGTCATCGCCTTATTGCGTGAGGGTACGCGTCTCGTCGCAATGGAATGAAGCTCACACGAGCGTAGCTGACTGCTAAACGATCAATGCGTTGCGAATAAGTTCAGCTTAACGTGCCTTCTCGCTGAGTGATAACGAATCGATTGACTTAGAGGGTGTTGCATCTACTCTTAAGTCGTCGTACTTCGTAGTTTATCGGACGGTTAGTACCTCTACGCCTTCCTACGCTGGAAGTGTCGGATACTTCATATCTGGTTAGGGTGCAACCCGCAAGAAAACGTAACGCGCTTGAAAGTTAAAACCCGTTGAACGACGGAACAAGGTGTGCTGACCGCATTTCAAACCGCAAACCGAAATAAACCGCGATCACTCGTTATAGCGCATTGCAGGTATTCACACGTGCCTCCCGCATGACGTACGTAGACCACCGAAGCGCTTACACGAAGACGCTACCCGTTTTGCAACATTCGCTAGATATCCTTAGTTGACGCGTCCAAATTGCATTGCGGGTGAGCTAGTATCTATCGGAAGGTGACCGTTTTCCAGAGCTTGCTTCGCCTGCTGATGAAGCAATCGAACATTTGTACGAATTCCGTCGACGAGGGGACATCCCAATTCGTCGCAACGAGCTTGCTCGATGACCTGTTTTCGGGAGACTAGCGCGTCTCGGTCGCCGGATCGTTCAATGTAGAAGCCACCTGAAACGCCGTCCGCAAACATCAAGCTAATGCCTAGCGTGTATACACCAAGATTCGCGTTGTCTTCTTCTATCATGAGTATCGATGATACGACTCGCCAAGGAGGCTGCCTTGACTCAGCCAACAGGGTGTGATGGCGCTGGTTCGATGACGCCATGCGCCATCCAATATAGTGTGATGCCTGGCTCGAATTGTCTAAGAGTATGTAGGAGCGCAACTGATGACCCATGAGATGGAGGAACTCCAAGACATGATCCAGTTTAAAGTGAATGGTTTCTCCTTGTTTGAACCACTTGAGAAGCTCGCATCTACCGGAATGCCCATTGCTAGCCACTCCGCCGTTCTTGAGCACATCGTTGCGGATCTTTTGCCAGTCACCATACAAGGCTGTCTGTAAACCGTGGCGAGGACCATCGTTCTTGTGCAAATCAGTTGATTTACGGAATCGTTCCCACAACCCAGCTATCAAAACCAACCACGCCTTATAAGCAATCTGCGCCGTAACCCCTTCGCACCCAGCTTCTGTGAACGAACTATATTCGTTATTGATCGGATTAGAGACCATTGCCAAGGACATTCCCGCGGGCGCGTGCCCCGAACCGTGTTCGCCATATGGTTCCTCTTTCCCAACTGCTTGGTCCGCCCAATCTAGAATAGTTAAGAGGTCCGCCGTATGACGGAGTACCGGAAATACGAAATCTCTGGCATAAACGCTGGCTACGTCTTTGTCGTCTCCATGCACAAGACTTGGTTTGCCAATCGCCTCAGATATCATCGCTTTCCCTGTCGTCGCCATTCACGGTGTTAATGAAAATTCGCGAAATTGTAGAGAGAATTTACCGGTCGAGTAGCGTCAATACCGCCGGTAGAGAATCACGCGTCCGGAATGATGTCGGATGGTAAATCTCTTCCAATACACGATATATATTCCTGTTAAATCACTAGTCTAATTGACTCGACGAAACAAACTCTTTCCGCTTTAGCTGCATCTACTCTACCTTCCGACCAGTAGACAGTAAGACGTGCTCGGTCGTCCTCAACCGATCCTCGACATTAACGCCGATGTGACCTTTATAAGCGCTTAGTGCAATAGGCACTAGTCGGAGGATTGCATTTACGATGGATTCATCTTGATCGAGGAATCGCACGGCCTCTCTTGCTAGTTCATACTCTGCTCATTCAAAATAGAGAGGTTGTGAGCAACGGCCTCACCTTCGATCCTACGTAGTGATTAATTAAAACGATACGGACATGGATGCGCTCGACGCGCTCGCTATATCGT
>JAPOVY010000017.1 GCA_026707905.1 Gammaproteobacteria bacterium
GGTCGGTCGAGAAAATCACGCCAAATCCTTTTTGCAGAAAATAGTTGACACAACTCGCGCTTTTGTTGAGATTTACGTTGCTTTTGTCGTTGATTTGTCGTTCTGATAGTATTTGGTATGAAGTAGCGTTGCTAGTCGTTTGAGAGCTTCGCCCATTTTTATAGTTCAGATCAGGTGATTCGTCATACGATGAATCGCAATCTTCAACTCAAGAATTCTGATCAGAAGAACGTCAACCATACTCGAGGGTCTAATTTCGGTTTGAAGAAATGGGTGAAACTGCTTGTCGGAATCGTTTTTGGGACTCTAGCGTGTGCTGTGGTTGCCGACGATCATGGTGATACCCCTTTGGATGCGACATTAATAGTGGTGGATTCAGCAACAGCAGGAACAATAGATTCAGCGGACGACGTGGATGTATTCAGGATAAATTTAGATAAATTCGGCGAACTAAAGGCATGGACCACTAGTAAATTGTGGATGGAAGGCAAGTTGCTAGACGATCGAGGCATCGTGCGAGCTATTGATAACTTTCGAGGACCGGGATTGAACTTTCAGATTGAGGAGGACGTAGCTCCTGGCGTTTGGTATGTCGAAGTAAGAGGGTATTGGAACGATGATGTTGGTGACTACACGTTACACGTAGAGTTTGAAGAGAACGACGAAGTACTTCCTGCGGCGTGGCCTCGTACTGCTCACCTTGGTGATTTCAATGGTGATAAATATCAGGACATACTACTGCGCCATCTAGATGGTCGCTGGTACTACTTTGCTATGAACGGTCGAGAAGTCATCGAAAACGAGAGTGGTTTTGTAGCCCTAACTAGGGATCATAGCTATAGCGTAGCAGGTGTTGGCGATTTCAATGGTGATGGAAAGGACGATTTACTCTTACGGCACATCAACGGCAATTGGCAGTATCATCTGATGAACGGTCGAACCCGTTTAGGTGAATCCCAACAATTTTCACAGATTCCAACGGACATTAACTACCAAATCGTCGGCATAGGAAATTTTTCGTATTTCGGAGAAACTGATGACGTTCTGTTACGTAACCGTCTCGATGGCACTTGGATTTTAGTCGAAATGCGAGGCACGGACGAACCTTGGATTGATGACTTTTCAATTAATCGACGACTAACTCAATCGCTTGACTATAGAGTTGCAGGAGTTGGCGATTTCGATGCGAATGGTCAGCATGACGTTCTACTCCGTCATAAGGATGATGGTAGTTGGTATCTCTATCTCTTAGATAGGTTTAACAATATTGCTTCAGAGGGGTCTGTATCGTTCGAAGAGGACCTGAGTTATCGTATTGCGGGGATTTCAGATTTCAACGGCGATGGTAACGATGACGTGTTGTTGCGACACGACAACGGACATTGGCTTTTCTACCCGATGGTTGATGGGAGTCCAGATAGTGCGAATGTTGGTTCTGCCGACATTACAGAAAGTGCTGAACTTTCGATCGTCGCCGTTGGCGATTTAAACGGAGATGCAAAATCTGACGTTGTACTTAGAGATTCGAATGGAGCGTGGCACTATTTCGCGATGAATGGGAGTATGTCTATTAACGAAGAATCAGGCATACTGCCGATTACTAAAGATCTTTCTTGGGCTGTGCCACGACTTTCAATTCGAGCTACTATCGGAGGTAGTTTGAACGTTACAGATGGACAGATTCTCGACGGTGATACCGGCGATGCGCTTGATCCACATGAGCCAAATGATTCTGTAGAACAATCACAAAACATAAGAATTCCGTCATCAATAGCGGGATATATGATTGCAGGAATCGACGATTCAGATTATTACGATGTTCGGTTTCCTACGAGACAAGCTGTGACCAGAATAAGCTTGGTGATAGCCGATTCGGACGATTCTGACTTCGATCTTCATTTGGCTGATAGTAGTGGTTCGATAGTAAGTGAATCAATGGGTCTCGAAAATCTCGAAGTTATCGAAACTAATAGGCAAGGTGATCACATTATTGTTGTAACCGCACAAAACGGTTCCAGCAACTACACGCTGTCTATTTCATCTCAACTCATCGATAGTCAAGAAAAAGAGGACTCTTACTCGGTATCACGAGATGGAGATTTCGTATTGGATGAATTAATAGTTAATCTGTATGAGCCGAGGAAAGATATCGATCACGTAATGGAAACAAACGGATTTAGACTACGCCATTCCTATTTAACGGGACTTGGAGATTCACTGATTCGGATAGGGGATCCAAGCAATCCTAAATCTCACGCATTGAATCATCCCACTCTTACCGATCTCAAGTACGCAAGCTCAGATCTTGCGGCACGAGGACTGTTATTACGACTTCGTAAGCAATTACTCATTAGTGGCGACTTCGAGTATGTTGAACTTAACTATATATACAGAAGCGACATTGAACCAAACGATCCTCATTACCAGTTTCAGTGGCACTATCCCCAGATTAATCTACCGTTAGCTTGGGACTATACGACCGGTGACGACGACGTCATAGTGGCCGTTATCGACTCTGGCATCCTCCGCAACATCCGGATATCTCGCGACAGTTACTCTACAACGACGGAAAGGTCATTGGCTATGACTTTGTAAGAGATGTTACCAGCGGGAATGACGGTAACGGTCGCGACGACGATCCAACCGACACTGGCGATAGCTTCCATGGTACGCACGTAGCGGGCACGATTAGTGCGTCAACAAATGATCAATCTGGTGCGGCAGGTGTATCGTGGCACACCAAAATACTTCCGGTTCGGGTATTGGGTTATGACGGATCCGGTGTTGTAAACGATATCTTAGAAGGGGTGTTATATGCCTCCGCGTTGAACAATGTATCCGGTAAAAAACCGCCTCGACGGTCGGACGTTATTAATTTGAGCTTGGGTTTTCCAAACGAAAAGTGTTTACCTACCCCCGATCCGACATCGCGGACAAGATCAGTAATTGAATCTGCGATCAGGTCTGGAATCGTCGTAGTCAAAGCTGCTGGAAATGACTCCTGCCGCTTCGCAGATCCGTGGTCCAAGATAGACGGTGTGATAGTCGTAGGTGCTACCGACTATCGAAATCGTAAGACGTCATATTCGAACTTCGGAACGTCCGTGGACGTTGTCGCTCCCGGAGGAGATACTTCGGTAGATTTGAACGCAGATGGCTATGTTGATGGCGTATTGAGCACGGATGGTCGACGAGAGGGCGCGTCCCTCAATCACGTAAGCGGTTTCAAACAAGGCACTTCAATGTCAGCACCTCACATCTCCGGAATCGTTAGTTTGATGTTAGCTGTAAACCCTCGCTTGACACCATCAGATATTAACGATTTGTTAGACGGGACGCACACTGGTATGGGTGCGGGTCCGATCACTCTCGACTTGGGTACACGTGGAAAAGACGGTGATTTTGGACACGGTCTTATCGACGCTGCCCTTGCGGTACAGGTTGCACGATCACTCGATGTTGGTCAAACTGACCCACCGACCGCGCCGCTTCTCTCGCTTTCACCAACACATCTGTCGTTTGGATTAGTAGAAGATACACTGAGAATAGTTGCGCATAATCTGGGTGCCGGGGACCTAACGATAACTAATATCGAAGCAGATGTTCCTTGGGTGACAGTAGTAAATCAGTATCCGTTCTTAGTGTTCAACGTAGATCGAATTGGGTTAGACAACGGTACACACCTCGGTGTAGTGGCGGTTCATTCGAACGGTGGAACCGTTAATATAAGTTTGTCAGTTCAAGTAGAAAATGAGAATGTCGTCGCGGACGTCGGAACTGTGTATACACAACTAATAGAAGCGGATTCTGGCGCTCCGCAAGGATGGGCGACATCTAATGTTCGGGGTGGGTACACGTTTCGAATCCCTGCAGTAGAAGGTCGTCGTTACTATGTATACGCAGGTACAGACAGAGATGGCGATGGATACATTTGTGATCCCGGTGAGGCATGTGGCGCTTACCCAATAAGAGATGATCCTAGAGTCATCGAAGTAGAAGGTGACAGGCAGATCGAATTTACAGTTTCGATTGATCTATTTGCGAGGGTCTCATCTCGAAGCGTAAGGTCTGACAATATTCCGATTACGGGGTTTTCGATCGACAGGTCCGTCAGCGGAGAAACGCCACATTAGAATCAAGATGAATACCGAACTCATTTTGCAGAACCGATGAGTTAGATAATCAAAATCAAGAGGAAGTATGTGTTTGAACAGCTAATGATGGGTACCCGCATACGCTGACACCGTGACGCGTAAGAGTCTAAAGCGGTTTTTGGGTTTCCCTTTTCCGCTGGCTCCGAAGATTATCGGCGGATCAGATATTGATCGTCAATTCGTCGAGGTTGGTTTTAACAATCGAAGGCCGACTGGATGAAGGCTCTGGATCGCACAACGAGTATGGTCGTAAAAGTGAATTCAAATCTCTAGCCGAGGTATTTTTGAAGTAGGTATACACATCGGTTCGAATGCACGACTTAAATTCCTCGGAACTACGCAACTGACGTACTCTAACATTAGTGAGGCTTCTGTCGTCCCATCAGTGTGTCATCCCAACGACGGTCTTGTAGGTAACGTATCGCTGTCGCATGGCTACTAGTAGTACCTAGTCTAGTCAGAGTTTCGACTGCAACTGCAGGTACGTATCCATTTGGATCGCCCAATACCTCTCCGAGAATGGTCTCAATCTGTTCGAGGTCGTTGTCGTAGTTAATACCGCTTAGAAGCGCAAAAGCTGCATTCAGTCTGACTTGATCTTCACCGGTCCAACCTCGCATCACTTCGGCATCCTGCCAATGTGGATTCGAAGTTGTCAACAAGCTTCGCATTGGTTTCAGAGCGCAATCCATACCTTCGCCGATAGATGCAATCGCGTCGAGCGTTTGTCGTACGACTTGCTGATTCGGGTCTTCGAGCAGTTTCACGATTTCAGGGATTGCCTTGCGAGCGACGGGACCAATTTCACCTAGTGCGAATACGGCATTGATTCGGACCCACGGATCCGTGTCTTTCAGCAATTCCGTGAGTGGTTCGACCGCCGCTTCGCCTGATGATGCAAGTGCGTACGCAGCGTCGTCGAACACAATCGCCCGTTCGTTCCAACGACGTTCTTTACCAATGACGTGATCTCTCGGTATCGTTTTCCCTTCTTTGTCAATCGCTTTTCTGCGCTCATGCATGCCTTGATTAGCGAGATCGCGGAGCTGATCGACCAACTTCCTGATGTCCGCCTCGGTAACGGCGTGATATACGCTCCGAATTCGAGACTCTTCATCCAATGAATTCAGAGCATCGAAATTCAATCCGCCATTGGTATGTTTTTGCTCTTGGCCTTGCATCCAGTGCCATATGTATTCCCACGCAGGTTCGAGATTGAATTCCGCTTGATGAGATATGGGTTTCTCCCATCCCGAGTCTCGATTTTGCCATGTAGCGACATGTGGATATTCGGTCCGAGTAAACACGATCTTGATCATGTAGCGTGCATGATCGGTTCGATTCGGCCATCCAGCATGAACTGTGTCGAAATGGAGGAGTAAGAAAGAACCCTCTGCGACGTGGTCTGGTAATACGACACCGGTCGGTTCATGTGGCTCACTGAAGAGGTAACTTCCCGCCTGATAGCGGGTGGGACCCATAAGCTCAGGCGTGTAATGTGGAAAGTAAAACGCGATCAGATATTTAGGTGTATGGTGGCGGGCACGTGAAAGCGGACTTTGTGCATCTTGGTGCCACCCAGATCCAGCCATAGATCCTTTCCCCATCGGTGGCGCATTGTGATCTGTAGCGTAGTTCACGTCTCTATCGTCGACAGGACGACTCGTGTGAATCGCGCGGTGAGGGTGTACGTAGTAATTGGGTCCGAGTAGGCTCGTAAGTGCGCCACGGATATTGGGCGCACGAAGGATTTGCCAGATTTCTGGCACGCGCGAAAGCACATTGTTACCGGGTGGGAACTCTGACTCCGTCGCGAACCGTAATTTCTTGTCGATCGCACTATGGACGTTTGGTTCGACGTCAGGTTTTAGAGCGATGCACCCATCGACGATAAATCGACGAACTTGCTCATCTGTGAGGAGTTTCATACTTGAACGTTCAACACTATTGGTTATTTATTGAGATTGAGTTTACGCGAGTGCTAGCGCTCTCTCGACGTCTGAATCGAGACCACGAAGCATAGCGTGTTTCACCTGACTGTATGCAGGCGATGACACTCTCACTAGGTTCTCAAGAAATGTGCGAGAAGATTCTCTGATGTCAGGTTCGCCGTCAACGATCGCATGGGCGAGTCCAAATGCGATTGCTTGTGAGCCGTTCATGATCTCACCAAGGTAGGCAACTCTCGAAACGATGGATAGATTTGTGAGTCGAGGCAGCTTGTAAGACCAGCCTTCCGCGGCCCATAGTGCTCGATCAATGCGAGGATCACCATACCGGATGTTGAGCGTTACGACGCGGAAATCGCACGACAAGCTGTAGTCGTAACCGGAACCCAGTGCGATCCCGTGCATCAATGCAACAGTAGGCTTAGATAGATGGTGGAGTTTGCGACAAGATTCCAATAACACTGCGGGACCACTACCCATTTCAAGATCAACTTTCCGGTGGCGATAGGGGTCCTGCCCTTCAAATGCAGCCGCCGTCAGGTCATCGCCGGAACAAAAACCTCGACCGACACCTGATAGGGCAACGACTTTGACGCTAGGATCCTCTTCCGCAAGATCGAATTGAGACATCAAACGCAGGTGTTGAGCGTAATCAATCGCGTTGATTTTGTCAGGTCTATTGAGAATGAGATGCCGCACACCGCTATCGTCCTTGATGATCAGTGGCTCGTCGCTCATGTGCCTGAAAACTCCGGATCGCGCCGTTCGCGCCACGCTTTGATTCCTTCGACGCGATCATTGATCACGTGAGTTTGCCGAATTCCCAAGGAATGGATCATAGCGCTCTCGAAATCTAAATGTTGCTGTCCGAGAACTTGCATTTTGTGTATTTGCCATGCGCGGGTTGCCATGCAAGCAATTCGATTTGAGAAGTCGTTCATTTGTTGATCGAAATCTGTGTCTGCCACGATCTCGTGGACAAAATGGATGCGATGCGCTTCTGCTGCTGTCAATCGTTCACCTAACAGCAGGATCCGCATCGCCTGTGACTGACCGATGAGTTTCGGTAGTAAATAGGAAATTCCAGTATTCGCGGCACGACCTTGAAGTATCCGCGTGTCACACATCGTCATCGATTCGTTCGCAACGCGCAGATCA
The DNA here is from genome assembly GCA_026707905.1 of Gammaproteobacteria bacterium. Classification (GTDB taxonomy): domain Bacteria; phylum Pseudomonadota; class Gammaproteobacteria; order Pseudomonadales; family Azotimanducaceae; genus Bin55. The sequence continues at coordinate 7,262 of JAPOVY010000017.1, forward strand.
CATACCGCTGCGACATCAATCGCAACGCCATTCACTTCGCCGCGCATGTAGGCAATCAACGGCTTTGTGCATTCACGTAACGCGAGTATCGTCGTTTGTTCGACAATCGGCCCGTGACCATGAGAGCCTTTAGGTACTCGATGCGCGAATCGTTGAGGAATCGGACTATGACTCGCAGGGTCATCGCCGTCTGCAGTAATCTCAAAAGCAATCGCACGAACGTCTGGGTCGGCTTGCGCCAGCGTTACGCCAATATCAATAGCGTCTAACGCCGCGTAATCGATGTGATTACCTAGGAATTGAAAGCTGAGAACGTTGTCTACGTGTGCACAACTAATTGATTCATTTGAAAATTGTTTCTCGTATTCGGTCATTGCTTTAGTTGCTAGCCACCAGCGATCGGGCAGTCGCTAAATCTTCATGCGTGTTGACATTGAGAAACGAATCTTCAATAGCGCTCAGATCGGTCGCTTGAACACCGATGTCATCAAGCCAGTATTTCACTGCGTTTCCCCCGCGTAAATGAAACTCTACGAGTTGCTCCCGATGTTCCGCGTCGATGAGTAAACAGAGGTTCTGACGTACACCGTTTACTGTCGGCACAGCGACGCCTCTGGTCTCGGCATCGGTACGAAGCCGCGATACGATATCCTCAGCAATAAACGGAGTATCCCCAGGCGTCGTAAACGCCCACTCAGTTTGTACGTGTGCGAACGATTCGGTCAGACCTGCCAGAGGACCAAGATTTAGCTCTTTGTCAATCGCAAGAGGGTGGTGAAGCGACTCGTAAATTCCGACATTACGAGAACAAGAAATGACGATTTCGCTGACTTGAGGTTCGAGTCGTTCGCAAATCCAGTCGACTAAGCGTTTTTGGTCGAGCATCATCAACGGTTTGTCTTGACCATCCAGACGCGACCCACTGCCACCGCACAGCACAATCGCGGTGGTTGCGTCGTGATTAGCGGACGCTGCCATTTCTACGCCAGCGCGCCGTGAGATGAGTAGACGTTGTAGCCAGTTTCGCGTAAGAAACCAACGAGAGTAATGTGACGCTCGTCCGCCAATTCGATCGCAAGGTTTGACGGTGGACCGATCGAAGCAATGAATGGCATGTATGCCATAGCAGCCTTCTGAACAAGCTCGAAACCGGCACGACCACTCAACAGCAGTCCGAGCTTTCGTAATGGTTCGTCGGACTCGTGAAGGTACGAGCCAATTAGTTTGTCGACCGCATTGTGTCGCCCGACGTCTTCGCGTACACGATGAATTTCGCCGTTCTCGTCAACGGTAGCCGCTGCGTGTAGACCTCCCGTTCGCTGAAACTCGGTTTGCCAAGCTTGTAGTCGATCAGGTAGTGCTCTTAGTTTGTCACCTGCGATGGTGAACGTGCTTTCGACAACGTCCGGTAGTGGCGCGTCGATCGCTTCAATGGATGTCTTGCCACAGACTCCACAGCTGGACGTTGTATAGAAATTGCGTTGGAGTCGCTCAAGATCAAATGCGATGTCTGAAGCGAGTTCGACTTGTACGACATTCTGGTAACCCTTGTCTGGACTGGGAGGTCCACAGTACCGTACGTCTAAGACATCGGTTTCAGCTCGAATTACGCCTTCGCTTTGAAGATACCCGAGCGCAAGTTCGAAGTCTTGTCCAGGCGTGCGCATCGTAACGGAAATCGTTCGAACAAGACTGTCGCCTTGTGCTACCTGTAGTTCCATGGGTTCTTCGACGATCACTAAGTCGTCTACGGTACGAGTAACGCCGTTCGCTTCGCGATCGAGGGAAATCCGGACGCTAGAAGGCACACTCGAGCTTTCGCTCGGGATCGTGCTCATTTGCCTACAGGCAGTAACTCGACTTGCTGCTCGCGCCGCTCGTTGAAATCCAACTGCCAATCTGCTTGGTGGTTCGCGGGCGCCACTTCAACTGCCGTGACCTTGTACTCAGGACAGTTGGTGAACTCGTCCGATAGGCTAGTCGTAATCACGTTGGTACCCGTACTCGGGTAGTGGAATGTCGTATAGACAACGCCTGGCACAACCTTTTCGGTCACTTCAGCTCGTAACGTGATCTCGCCAACGCGACTACGGATCGAGACCCAATCAGCAGTGCGAATCCCTCGAAGCTCCGCATCGCTCGGATGAATCTCGAGGACATCTTCGTCCAGCCACACCGTGTTTTCGGTACGCCGAGTCTGTGTACCGACGTTGTAGTGGTGGAGTTTCCTACCCGTGGTCAACAGCAGTGGGAACTTGCGATTTGTACGTTCCTTTGTCGGTACATATTCGGTAATCTTGAACAACCCCTTGCCACGTACAAATTCGTCGACGTGCATCACGGGCGTCCCTTCAGGGGAGTCATGCGTGACAGGCCACTGCGCGCTGTGAACGTCGTCAAGATGGTCGAACGACAGTCGTTCGAAATCGGGCGTCGATGTCGCAAGTTCGTCGAGGATTTCCGCAGGAGTTTCATACGACATGTCGTAACCCATGGCTTGGGCGATCTCACACGTAACTTGCCATTCTTCTTTTTCAGTCTTCGGTGCAATCGCAGGACGTACACGATTAAAACGTCGTTCCGCGTTAACAAACGTACCGTCCTTTTCAAGGAACGAAGTACCTGGCAAGAAGATGTGCGCGAACTTAGCCGTTTCAGTCAAGAACAGGTCTTGTACGATGACGCAGTCCATCGCGGTAAGCGCTTCTTCAACGTGTTTTGTGTTTGGATCAGACTGTGCGAAGTCTTCACCTTGAATGTACATGCCTTTGAACGTACCAGCAACCGCGCCGTCGAACATATTCGGGATGCGCAGACCGGGTTCCTCGTCGAGCTCAATTCCCCAAAGTTCGTTGAAGCTGTTTCGTACCTCTTCACTCGCAACGGGGCGATGTCCTGGTAGCTCGTGAGGGAAAGAGCCTACGTCAGTCGATCCTTGTACGTTGTTTTGACCTCGTAACGGATTAATACCGACACCGGGACGCCCGATGTTGCCGGTCGCCATCGCTAAGTTCGCCATGCCCATGACCATCGCCGAGCCTTGACTGTGTTCAGTAACACCGAGTCCATAGTAGACAGCTGCATTGGGAGCCGCGGCATACAGGTGAGCAGCGTTTCGCAGGGCATCTGTTGACACGCCACAGATCTCAGCAACAGCCTCAGGCGAGTTTTCTTCTTGCCGAATGAAGTCGCACCAATCTTCGAATGAGTCGGACTCGCAGCGGGATCGCACGAAGTCCATGTCACACAGCCCTTCGGTCACTATCACGTGCGCGAGTGCGTTGATAAACGGCAAATTGGTGCCAGGTTTGAGCGGAACGTGCTCTGCGGCTTCAACGTGAGGCGAGCGGACGAAATCAATCTCGCGTGGGTCCGCAACTATGATCTTTGCGCCTTCACGTAAGCGTTGTTTGATGCGACTTGCGAAGACCGGGTGACCTTGGGTCGGGTTCGCTCCGATCAAGAGAATGAGGTCGCTGTCCTCAACCGAGTCAAAGTCCTGTGTACCTGCGGCAGTGCCAAACGTCTGAATCAGACCGTAGCCAGTAGGCGAGTGACAAACTCTCGCACACGTGTCGATGTTGTTATTGGCGAACGCCGTTCGCACGAGTTTCTGAACGACGTAAATCTCTTCAATTGTTACGCGGGACGACGAGACGGCACCGATGGATTTGCGTCCGTGTTCGGCTTGGATATCAGTGAGCCGTTTCGCAGTTTCTTGGATTGCGGCGTCCCAAGACACTTCTTGCCAAGGATCGTCGATACTGTCCCGAATCATCGGTTTGTAAATACGTTCTTGGTGATTCGCGTAGCCCCAGGCGAATCGTCCTTTCACGCAGGACGCCCCATGATTCGCTTTGCCATCTTTGTCCGGCACCATGCGAACGACTTGGTCGCCCTTCATTTCCGCCTTGAATGAACAACCGACTCCGCAATAGCCACAAGTGGTCAGAACAGTCCGGTCGGGGACGCCGTGTTCGACGACGTTCTTCTCCATTAATGTAGCCGTCGGACACGCTTGAACGCACGCGCCGCAGGAAACACATTCTGAGTCGAAGAACGAATCTGCACCGGTGGAAATCTTGGATGCAAATCCTCGATCGTCAACCGTTAGTGCGAACGTCCCCTGAATTTCGTCGCACGCTCGCACACATCGAGAGCAAACGATGCACTTCGAAGGATCAAACGTAAAGTATGGGTTGCTCTCGTCTTTCGTCTCCTCAAGATGATTTGCGCCTTCTTCGTACCTGACCTCACGCAGACCAACTTGCCCCGCGACGTCTTGCAGTTCGCAGTCGCCATTCGCCGAACACCTGAGGCAGTCTAGAGGGTGGTCAGAGATATAGAGCTCCATGACCCCGCGTCGTAAATCCGCGATGTCTTTGTTCTGCGTGACAACTTGCATGTCTGCCGCGACCGGTTCGGTACACGCTGCAACATAGCCGTTTCGTCCTTCGATCTGCACCATACACATACGACATGAGCCGAATGAAGCGAGGCTATCGGTCGCACATAACTTGGGAATATCGACGTCGAGCGTTGCCGCGGCACGCATGACCGACGTGCCCGGTGGCACGGAAATGGATTGCCCGTCAATCGAAAGACTTACCGAATCTTTCGGGTCGAATTGGGCTACCGGTGGGGTGCCGAAGTCCTTGTCAAGTAATCTCATTGGATTCGGATGGGATTAGCGAAAATCTTCCGGAAAACGTTCGAGTGCACTACGTACAGGGATTGGCGTCATGCCCCCCATCTGGCACAGGCTTGCGTTCTCCATTACGTCGCAAAGCTCTTGAATTAATTGTATATCTGCGTCTATATTGCTTGTTTGAGGCAACCGTTGCATTAATTCCTTTCCGCGCACACTACCTATGCGACATGGTGTGCACTTTCCACACGACTCGATCTCGCAGAATTCAAACGCGTACTCCGCTTGTTCGCGAAGATCGACTGTATCGTCGAACACGACGAGACCACCGTGTCCGATACCAGCCCCGATGGATTGCATCGCTTCGTACGTAAGTGGTGTATCGAATTCCGCTTCAGAGAGATATGCACCGAGTGGACCGCCGATCTGCACCGTGCGGAAAGGTCGTCCAGACCGAGTGCCGCCGCCGTAATCTTCGACGAGTTCACGGACCGTATGCCCAAACTCAAGTTCGATAAGACCGCCGTATTTCACATTGCCTGCGATTTGAAAAGGGATCGTTCCGCATGATGGTGCAACTCCGAGTGAGCCGTAATCCTCCCCGCCGATGTCGAACAGACTCGGGACCGAAGCCAGCGTAATGACATTGTGCACGAGGGTAGGCTTGTTGAACAAACCGGCGATGGCTGGTAACGGTGGCTTCGCTCGAATTTGTCCACGCTTCCCTTCGAGGCTTTCGAGAAGTGATGTTTCCTCGCCGCAGATATAAGCGCCAGCACCTACGAATACCTGAACGTCGAACGAAAAATCGCTATCGAAGATGCTCTTGCCTAGTAACTTATGTTCATAAGCTCTTGAAATAGAACGTTTTAATTCATGTAGTGCGAACGGATACTCGGATCGCAAATAGATGTATCCTTCAGATGCGCCGCATGCATAACCGGCGATCGCCATGCCCTCGATGAGTGCGTCGGGATCGCCTTCCATGAGCATGCGATCCGAGAAAGTGCCGGAATCGCCTTCGTCCGCGTTACATACGATGTAACGCTGTGCGGCTGGCGTGTCCGCGACCGTTCGCCACTTGATGTGGGCTGGAAACCCAGCGCCACCGCGTCCACGCAGTCCGGAACGCTCAAGCTCGTTGATTATGTCTTTTGGTTCGCGATCGAGGAGTCTCTTTAGCGTGCTGTAGCTAGGGATGTCCGTTAATGCCGCGTAGCCTACGTTTCGAAAGACCAAACGCTGTTGGGACTTAAGGAACGAGTGTTCGTGAATGGCACCAAGAAATGACGGATGGTCTTCGAAATTGGTTCGCGCGTTCAGGAGGGTGGCGAGATGGGGTACCAACTCGGAAGTGACCGGACCGAATGCGACTCTGCCGTGTGCCGAGTCAACTTCAATCAGAGGTTCAAGCCACGCAAGACCATAGGATCCAACATCGACGCAATCGATCCCTTGACTCGTGAGCGCGTCCTGCACATTCCCTCTTCCGAGTGCATGGGCAAATGAGTCGTTTGAGACGTATGCCGTGGTCACAGGTGAGCCAAGACCTGCTCAGTGGACGCATTGGATACAAGTTGACCGTTGATCTCGACAGCTGGTCCATTGGGGCATAAGCCCAGGCAGTAGACAAATCTGACGGACGTCATGCCGTCGACCGACTGACACGGAATTGATGAACCCAGATGTGCCTCTACGGCCTTAATCAAGTCTCGCGAGCGATTCGCTTGGCACGCTTCTGCGGTACAGATGCGTAAGGTATTCGGGGGTTGCGGCGTGGTTTTGAAGTCATGATAGAAACTGATGATGCCGCTCACTTCCGCAACACTTAGATTGAAAATGTCCGCGAGGATGCGCTTCTGGTCGTCGTTGATGTATCCAAACTCTCGCATCAAGCGGCGACAAGCGTGAATAATTCCGCCAACGAGGTTCGTACAGGGTTGTAGCAGCTCTCGTACTTCGGCCTCGGACATACAGGGGCGGGTATTGGTGATGCGCCGATTATATGGTGACCATTGCTCTCGTTATTAGGCGCAATTCAAGCGTTTTTCTGAGATTTCTTAATTCCGAAACGTGACTTACGACTACGACCTTTTTGTGATCGGCGCAGGTTCCGGCGGGGTACGCGCTGCACGAATGTCGGCGAATCTGGGTGCAAAAGTCGCTATCGCCGAGGAGCGTTATCTCGGTGGTACGTGCGTCAATGTAGGGTGCATTCCAAAGAAACTCTTTGTTTACGGTAGTCACTTTAGCGAGGACTTCGAGGAATCCGCCGCATACGGTTGGCATGTCGGTGATACCGAATTCGAGTGGTCGACACTTCTTGAGAACAAGAACCGTGAAATTTCAAGATTGAACGGGATATACAGGAACTTACTGGAGTCTCCTGGCGCGGAGATTTTTGAGACGCACGCCGAGCTTACAGACGCTCATACCGTACAGGTCGGTGATCACCAGGTTACCGTGGATAAGGTACTCGTCGCAACGGGTTCGTGGCCTACCGTTCCTGATTTTCCCGGTCGTGAGCATGTTCAGACATCCAATGACGCTTTCTTCTTTGAAACGTTACCGGAACGGGTAATCGTCGTCGGCGGCGGTTACATCGCGGTTGAGTTTGCGGGGATTTACCAAGGCCTCGGCATCGATACGACGCTGCTTTACCGGGGTCCGCTGTTTCTACGTGGGTTCGATGACTCAGTGCGCGAGTTCGTGCGCGATCAACTGATAGAGAAAGGGGTCAACGTTCGATTCAATTCTGTTGTTGAAAAGGTGAGCGTGACGAACGAAGGCAAGGTTGCGCGACTGACAGACGGCTCCGATGTCGTCGCCGATGAAGTCTTGTATGCGACGGGACGACGTCCATTCTCTTCTTCGTGTGGATTGAAACACGCCGGTGTGCTCACGGACGAAAACGCTGCTATTCTCGTCGACGCTAACTATCAGACTAACGTCCCGAATATTTATGCAATCGGCGACGTGATTGATCGGATGCAGTTAACCCCGGTAGCGATTGCTGAAGGGATGTGCATCGCATACAACCTATTCGGCGGCGAATCCCGGCAAGTGTCGTACGAAAATATCCCGACGTCTGTTTTCTGCCAACCCAACATTGGCACTGTAGGACCTACTGAGGTGGCTGCGCAGACGACCTATGCGAACTTGCATGTCTATGAATCCTCTTTTCGACCCTTGAAGCTCACGATGTCGGACAATCAGGAACGCACCTACATGAAACTGCTTGTGGACGGTGATACCGATCGCGTTGTAGCTGCTCACATGGTCGGACCAGAGGCTGGGGAAATCATTCAAGGATTAGCCGTAGCTATTAAGGCTGGTGCAACGAAAGCTGACTTCGATGCGACGATTGGGATTCATCCAACCGCTGCAGAGGAGTTCGTCACGATGCGTGAACGGTCACGTTAAAGGAAACACACGATGGCAGACGTGATTGCAGCATTTGAAGGGTTTCTAGGGCTCTTAGATAGTTGGCTCGGATCCTCCATTTGGTTCCCTTACGCGCTCGTAGGCGTTGGCGTGTGGTTCACCATCTACCTGGGTCTTCCACAGTTTCGCTACTTCGTTCGCGCGTGGCGATTTCTCTTCGGGAAAGAAGGTGATCCGAATGCACCGGGTGATACCACACACTTTCGTGCGCTGACAACCGCGTTGTCGGGGACGGTCGGTACCGGCAACATCGGCGGCGTCGCTTTCGCGCTCTTCTTAGGTGGTCCAGCGGCCTTGTTCTGGATGTGGGTGACTGCGTTCGTAGGAATGACGACAAAATTCGTTGAGGTCACGCTCTCGCACAAGTATCGTGAGTTCGACGATAAGGGCGAAGTTGCAGGTGGTCCCATGTACTACATGGAAAAACGCCTCAACATGAAGTGGCTGGCGGTGATCTTTGCGTTCGCAACGTTATTAAGCGCAATTGGTACCGGGTGCCTACCACAGAGCAACAACCTCGCGCAAGGTCTTGACTCATCGTTCGGTATTCCCACGTGGGTAAGTGGGGCGGTGCTTGCAGTGCTATTAGGTTTGGTCGTTATTGGTGGCATCAAACGTATAGCGGCTGTTGCGTCCAAAATCGTGCCTGTGATGGCAGCGTTGTATCTATTCGGAGCGGCAGGGGTCATCATCGTTCACGCCGAGAATATTTGGCCTTCGTTAGTCAGCATCTTTGGCAGCATATTCTCCGGGAGCGCTGCTTTAGGCGGCTTCCTTGGAGCTAGTTTCGCTTATGCGTTTACTCATGGCGTCAATCGTGGG
>JAPOVY010000099.1 GCA_026707905.1 Gammaproteobacteria bacterium
AGAAGAGTGGCAAATCCCAGTCACCACTAGCTTGGGGGGGAAGAGCGCGTTTGATGAGTCACATGAACGGTCCCTGGGTTCAGGTGGTCGGGCGAACCCTCGAACCGTAAAGACGTTCTTAAACGAAGCAGATGTGATTCTTGGCGTAGGTTGTAGCTTCGCGCTTACGGGTTTCGGCGTGCCGATGCCACGCGGCAGAACCATCATTCATGCGACATTGGACCCGATGGATCTGAACAAAGACGTAGAAGCGCAGTATGCACTCATCGGTGATGCAAAGCTGACGTTACAGAGCCTGGCAGAAGCGTTAAGAGATCGCGATCACAGCCACGCGGAAACCCGGCGAGGAGCGGTTCCAAAGCGAATCGCTGAACTCCGCAATACGTGGCTTAGTGAATGGAACGCCAAACGAAACAACAACGAGGCGCCTATTAATCCCTACCGCGTTCTTAACGAACTGCAGCAAGCTGTTGATATCAACAACACAATCATCACCCACGATGCAGGAAGTCCACGAGACCAACTCTCACCATTCTGGACGAGTACGCAACCACTTTCGTACATTGGGTGGGGTAAGACGACCCAGTTAGGTTACGGTCTAGGTCTCGAAAAAAAAAAAAAAATCGCTCAGCCCGAGAAGACGTGTATCAATGTTTGGGGCGATGCGGCGATCGGTTTTACTGGACTGGACTTTGAAACTGCAGCACGCGAGCGGATACCAATACTATCGGTATTAATGAACAATTTTTCTTTTGCTTTTGAAATTCCGATCATGCAAGTAGCTCAAGAGAAGTATGGTTCGACCGATATCTCCGGTAACTACGCCGACATGGCAAAAGCTTTCGGTGGATACGGAGAGCGAATCACCGATCCTAACGACATTCAATCTGCCCTACAACGCGGTATTAATGCAACAAAAGAAGGTCAAGCCGCGTTACTTGAGTTCATCACGGACAAGGAAATTCAAATCTCTGCAGAGCAGTAAGCGAATGGCTTCCTGCACAACGAAAGTGAACCTAAAAGGGTTCTAAACCGAGAGAACCCATACTCGCGTTGGCGGGAGAATGGCGTATGAGATGAAACTCGTTTAATCGTGTCAGAATACTACGCGCATGGATACTCCTTGACGATTTGAGCAGTCTCTCGTATGGTAAGTACGTCCGTTGTACTTTCGGCGATTTGATATGACATTTCGCGTCTACATTGGTTGCCTAGCTCGTTTGGTGGGACCAGTTGTCACTCTGATTATCGGGTGCTTCGCTTCAGCTGAGCTACGCAGTCAAGGTCTCACGATCGAAGCTGCCGTCGGTCAAACATTGACCACCGATCCGGAAATTCACGCGCTACGTCTGATGGCTGACGCTCAAACAAATCTGCAGGATGCCGCGAAGCAGCTACCCGAGCCGAGCTTACGAACGGGGGTATTGAATTTACCCGTCGATAGTTTCGCACTTAATAGAGAGCCTATGACACAGGTGCTCATTGGTGTTCGTCAAACGATTCCAGCCATCGGTTCTCGTTCCGCCTCGAGCATGAACCACGAGCATCTATCGACTGCGTTCCACTATCAATCGTTGTCGCAGGTGAAGAAATCAACCCTTGCAGCTCGAGTCACCTGGCTCGAGGCTCACTATCAACGTCACGCGATTGATCTCACTTCTAGCTCGCTTGAGCTCCTCGAGAGCTTGTCTGATGTAGTTCGCGCACGATACGCCTCAGGCGACGAACTACAGCTTGCCGTACTTTCTGCTGAACTTGAGCTAAGTAGGCTTCAAAATCGTTTAATTGACACGAAACGACGCGAGGATCAGACGCTTGATGAACTACAACGTCTACTGGGATCCACAAGCAATGTGTCGATCGGATACTCGCTACCAAATTGGGACGTTGTACCCGAACGTAATAGCGTGCAGGAATCGCTGGAAACACATCCCCGTGTTCAAGCGGCAGGAGCGGACATCGCTGCAGAATCCGCAATGACGCAGTTGCATGAATCTGCACTGAAACCTGAATGGCACATCGATTTGAGCTACGGTATCCGCGATGGCGCGAACCTGAACGGCGATCCAAGATCAGACTTTACGAGTGCCACCCTTTCGTTCTCATTGCCACTCGTTGCAAAACAAAAACTCGACTTACGAGTTCTCGCCGCGAAAGCAAGAGAAAATAGTGCTCGTCAGGTGAAATCTAAGATCGTGAGAGACATGACCGCAGAGATTGCAGTCGCCTACTCTGACTGGAATCGATTGTCTGAACGGCTCAGGCTCTTAAACCAGACGATTGTTACACAGTCTCGCAATCACGCGCAAGCTGCTCTGAAGGCATATCAAAATAAAGAAGGCAGCTTCACAGACGTTCTATTGAGCTACATGAACGAAGTCGATGTCCAACTCGATCAGCATCGAGTCAAGATCGATCGATTGAAAGCTTGGGCGACGATCGATTCTCTCAATGGATCAACGAAGTGAGAAAAGCGATCTTACCGTTTACGACGCTGGTAATTGGCGTGATCATCGGGTTCATGGTGTCCGAATACATCGTTGAAGGAGACGTCAGTCAAGAATCCGTGAACGCTGCAGAAGAGCAACGAGAAATCTTGTATTGGGTCGCACCGATGGACGCGAATTTTCGGCGCGATAAGCCAGGCAAGTCACCAATGGGGATGGATCTCGTACCGGTGTATGCAGATCGCGTTGATCAATCACCGGATTCGCTCCAAATCGATCCAAACGTAATTCAGAACCTCGGTGTACGTTCAGAAGACGTCCAATACGGTCGCCTAGATAGAAAGATCGAAACTGTCGGATACGTGGAATACGATGAAAACGCTTTACAGCACATTCACACTAGAGTCGACGGCTGGGTGGAAGAGCTCACTGTTAAGGCTGAAGGCGATCCAGTTCGGAAAGATGAAACGCTGTTTGAGCTTTACTCCCGAACGTTGGTCAATGCGCAGCAAGAGTATCTCTTGGCGAAATCTTCATTACAGGACCCACTGATCGTTGCTTCTCAGGAACGTCTAGTGTCATTGGGGATGACCGCCCCAGAGATTCTTGAATTAGATCGCTCGAAAATCGTCAATCAGCGCGTAAAAGTAATCGCCAACACCGACGGTGTAGTCGCCATGCTTGGTATCCGTGAGGGCGTATACGTCACGCCTGCTACGCATGTTATGTCGATTGCCGATCTCGATCGCGTATGGATTCTCGCAGAGGTAATGGAGCGCCACGCAGATGCCATCGAAATAGGTCAAGACGTGGTCTTTGAGGTTGACTCTAAACCCGGTCGTAGCTTTGAAGGTCAAGTCGAGTACATCTATCCCGATCTAGATCCACGAACCCGAAGCCTTAAAGTGAGGATTGGCTACTCCGTGCAAGATGATGTGTTTCGTCCGAACATGTTTGCTCGTGTCAGTATCGTCGTCAGTGGCAAAAATGACGTCATTCATGTCCCCAGTTCCGCTGTAATTCGAGGCGGCGCGAGCGATCGCGTTGTTCTAGATCTAGGTGATGGGCGATTCAGGTCGGTGCCCGTTCAAGTCGGATATGAATCAGGAAACTTCACTGAGATTCTTCGTGGCTTAAACGTGATGGATCGGGTTGTGACGTCCGGGCAATTTCTGATCGATTCGGAATCGAACATTGATTCAGCCCTTGCGCGATTTCAAGACTTTGACGACAACGAATCATTACGGGAAAACGTTGGTGCCGAAATCCTTGGCTTGAATTTATCAAGCGGCACTCTTCGCGTCAAGCATGACCGTGTGCCTGCATGGGGCTGGCCTGCGATGACCATGGACATTGAAGTTGCAGATGCTTCTCTATTGCAGCAAGTTGCAATTGGGGACCACGTCCAGCTCGAAATCGAAAAGCAATCCCAAGGTGACGTGCAGATCACCGCAATAGGCGGTACGATTCAATAGTCACGGACATGGACGGAACATGAGCGAATTCGCGCTCAGTGCATTCTAGGCGGCTCGCTTCATGATTTCTGCGATCATTGATTGGTCGATCAAGAATAGATTCTTGGTTGTCATCGCGACCGTTGGATTAGTCCTCTGGGGGTTGTTCAGTGCAATTCGAACACCTGTCGATGCAATCCCCGATCTTTCCGACGTTCAAGTGATTGTCAAGACATCATTTCCTGGTCAAGCGCCACGTGTGATCGAAGACCAAGTCACGTACGCTTTGACTACTGCGATGCTATCCGTTCCAAAAACAACATCGGTGCGTGGATATTCGTTTTTCGGTGATTCGTACGTATACGTCATTTTCGAAGATGGCACCGATCTGTACTGGGCGCGGTCGCGTGTCCTTGAATACCTTAATCAAGTCGCTGCGAGGTTACCCCATGGGGCAACGTCCGCAATAGGACCAGATGCGACCGGTGTTGGGTGGGTCTATGAGTACGCATTAGTTGATCGAAGCGGCGGTCACGATCTTGAACAGCTTCGTAGCTTGCAAGACTGGTTTCTTAAGTACGAACTTCAGTCCGTGCGAGGCGTCGCTGAAGTTGCGACTGTGGGTGGCATGGTTCGCCAATACCAGGTCGTCCTAGACCCAGATCGTCTACACGCATTCGGGTTAACACTCGAGCACGTCAAACAGGCTATTGCGCGCAACAATCAAGAAGCGAGCGGATCGGTCATCGAAATCGCTGAAGCGGAGTACATGGTGCGTTCGAGCGGGTACGTTCAGAGCGTTGATCATCTGTCACGAATTCCGATCGCAGTCAACGCGAATGGGACCCCGATCCAACTATCGGACGTCGCAGAAATACGCACAGGTCCACAAATGAGGAGAGGAATTGCCGAGCTAGACGGTGAAGGGGAGGTTGTAGGCGGGATCGTTGTGATGCGTGCTGGTGAAAACGCTGTAGCAACGATTGAACGAGTCAAAGAGCGCATTGAAGAACTGAAAAAAAGCCTTCCAGAAGGCGTCGAGCTCGTAACGACTTACGACCGTTCGCAACTCATTCAACGCGCCATACGAACGCTCCAGACGACCTTGATCGAAGAATTCCTAATTGTTGTGTTGGTGTGCGCAATCTTTCTCTATCACTTCCGCTCGTCACTCGTTGTTTTGTTCAGTCTCCCAGTTGCGATCCTTGGGGCGTTCGTGATCATGCGATTACAGAATCTAAGCGCGAACATCATGTCGCTGGGCGGTATCGCGATCGCGGTTGGGGCTATGGTGGACGGCGCAATCGTCATGATTGAAAACGCTCATCGCAAGCTCGCGCTCGCGAGACGAGACGAACGTGATCAATCGACGCACCAAAGTCTCGTAACGTCGTTTGAGAGAGAGCGAGCGTGGGAGGTTGTGCGCGAAGCCGCTTCTGAAATAGGCGCCCCGATTTTTACATCGCTGTTAATCATCACTTTGAGTTTTTTGCCAGTATTCACATTGGAGGCACAGGAAGGCAGACTATTCGCGCCTCTCGCCTATACGAAAACCTATGCGATGGCGTTCGCAGCCGTTTTAGCTATCACGCTCGTTCCGGTATTGATCGGATATTTCATTCGAGGACGTACGCGCGAACCATCTGAGAATCCGATCAATAACGGTCTGATAAAAGGATATGTACCGATACTTCAGCAGATTCTCAAGTACCCAAAAACAACGCTTCTGGTTAGCGTTTTCGTTTTTTTCGGGACGTCGTACCCTATTCTCAAAATCGGATCTGAATTTATGCCGCCGCTCGACGAAGGCGACCTGATGTACATGCCTACTACATATCCAGGCATTTCGATCGACAAGGCACGTGAGTTACTTCAGCAGACTGACAAGATCATTCGAACAGTGCCGGAGGTAGTAAACGTCTTCGGCAAAATCGGAAGAGCTGAAACCGCGACTGATCCTGCGCCACTCACGATGATCGAGACGATGATTCAACTTAAACCGCGGAATGAATGGCGTGAGGGTGTCACGATGGATTCACTTCGAGAGGAGTTGAACGCAAAAGTTGATATTCCGGGTCTGAATAACACTTGGGTGATGCCGATTCGCACTCGAATTGACATGCTCGCTACGGGGATAAAAACGCCGGTTGGCGTAAAGATTGCCGGTCCGGATCTAGACGTAATCCAGTCCATCGGCCAGGAGTTGGAAATTGCGCTGGCTGATATTCCAGGCACGGAATCAGTCTACTCTGAACGGGTGCATGGAGCGCGCTACATCAATGTGAACATTGATCGAGATCGAGCGGCGAGATACGGGTTGCATGTGGAGAACATACAGGAAGTCGTTCGAACCGCGGTCGGTGGAACGAATATCTCATATTCCGTCGATGGTTTAGCGAGATATCCAATCAACCTACGATACCCACAGCGATTACGGGATTCGATTGACAGCCTTCGATCACTGCCAATCGTCACGGAGCAAGGTGCACGCATTGCACTCGTCGATGTAGCCGATATCGAGATAGCAGACGGTCCGCCCGTCATCAAGAGTGAAAATGCTCGTCCAAATGGGTGGCTCTATATCGACATCGTTGATCGAGATCTTGGTTCGTACGTTGCAGAAGCTCGTCAAGTAGTTGAAGACAGCGTTTCGTTACCTGCTGGTTATTCGCTGACTTGGTCCGGTCAGTACGAGTATCTAATAAGAGCCCAGCAACGACTTATGTTGATCGGTCCGTTGACGCTTCTAGTCGTTATTCTGTTGATTTATTTGAATTTTCGGCGAATCGGTGAAGTCTTAGTCGTGATTTCGACGGTTCCATTCGCGCTTGCCGGTGGGATTCTCCTCGTGTTCCTACTGGAGTACGAGCTGTCAGTAGCAGTAGGAGTTGGATTTATCGCGCTCGCGGGCGTTGCGGCTGAACTCGGCATTTTGATGCTCACGTATTTAAATCTTCAATTGGCGCAGCTCAGGCGTCGTGCATTAGAGAAAGGTACAGGGATCACTCCCGATGAATTAAGAACGGCTGTCGTAACAGGCGCTACGCAACGTATCCGACCTATCATGATGACCACTTTGACGATAGTCGTAGGCTTGATGCCGATTATGTTCGGTACTGGAACAGGTTCTGAAGTGATGCGACGCATTGCTGCGCCAATGTTTGGCGGTATGTTATTCGCGATGCTCATGGTCCTTTTAGTGATACCAGTGATTTACTATGTGTGGCACAGTTTTGAAACTTCAAGGACCGGCGTTGTCGATCAAGACTAGTCGAGTCGGGGTGAATACGGACGGTGAGGAGATCCGAGTATTTCGATCACAAGGTTTCGCTTCTCACTGTTAACTCCCGAAATTAATCATGTTATTTCAATCAGTTAATGCTATTTTCTTGACTTCTTTTAATATATCGATGTTTTTATGGATTGTTCATTACGTGCAAAGTCGACTATGTGTTCGAAGCGGGTCGACGAAGAGTCTGCTTCCGTAGGTTCTCCGTCAAGAACTGCTTCCTTACTCTGATTGCTGACGGCGTGACTTCAACGAGTTCGTCCGCACCAATAAATTCAATCGAGCGTTCGAGTGTGAGTTGAATGGGTGGCGTCAGCAAAATGTTTTCATCACTACCAGCTGCGCGTATATTCGTGAGTTTCTTCTCCTTCGTTGGATTTACGACCAAGTCGCTGGCTTTGTTGTGGATTCCGACGACCATTCCTTCGTATATCACGTCTCCGGGTGCGATAAACAATTGCCCTCGTTCTTGAAGTGAGAACAAAGCATAGGCAACGGCTTTTCCTGCACAGTTTGAAATCAAGACACCATTACGGCGGGTAAAGTTGAAGTTTCTCTGCTGAGGAGCATAGCCAGCCGAACCGAACGTCATGACTCCCGTACCTGACGTTTCAGTCGCAAACAGCGAGCGGAAACCACTTAGTGCGCGAGTCGCCACGGTATAGGTGAGTCTGACTCGGTTCTGACCTTCGGTTGCGATATCTATGAGTCTGGCGCGTCGTTCTCCCAATAATTCCATAACCTTGCCTTGGTATATCGTTTCTACGCTCAACGACAAGGTCTCGAACGGTTCTTCTACAACGCCGTTTTCGACCCGCGTGATGACACTCGGTTGCGAGACAGCAAGCTCAAAGCCTTCGCGTCGCATCGTCTCAATGAGTACGGAAAGATGGAGTTCTCCTCTACCGCTTACGTTAAAGACATCAGCCGCATCAGTTTCCGCGACCCGAAGCGCTACATTATGAGTCGCCTCGGTGAACAATCGAGACCGGAGATGCCGACTGGTAAGGAACTCTCCTTCCTGCCCTGCAAGTGGCGAGGAGTTGACGTGGAACGCCATCGTGACCGTCGGTTCATCTACTGTTAAAGCTGGTAACGCTTCTGGCTTTTTTGCATCACAGATCGTCTCGGATACTTCTAGATTGTCAATCCCTGTTACACAGACGATATCTCCAGCTGCGGCAGTAGCTAAATCGACCCTCTGCAGACCTCTGTTGGCCTGAATAGACATGAGTTTCGAGTTTCGAACTGTTCCATCCTTCGAAACGACCTGAACTGGCATCTTCGCCCGGATCATCCCCCGTTGTACTCGACCAATTCCAATCACACCGACGTAGGGTGAATAGTCGAGTGTACAAACTTGCATTTGAAACGCACCGTCTACCGCCGGAGGTTCGGGCACGTGATCCACGATCAAATCTAACACAGATTGCATCGAGTTCGCCAAGTACCTATGGTCACTACCCGATTGACCTAGCAGTGCAGACGTAAATACGACCGGAAAGTCAAGTTGCTCCTCGTTACACTCGAGCGAATCGAACAGATCAAAAACCTCCTCCACTACCTTCTCTGGCCGCGCACCAGGCCTATCCACCTTGTTCACGACTACTAGCGGATTTAATCCAGCTGCAAACGCTTTCGATGTCACGAAGCGTGTCTGGGGCATTGGTCCTTCCACCGCATCGACGAGTAATAAAACGGAATCGACCATTGATAAGACTCGTTCGACCTCGCCACCGAAGTCGGCGTGACCCGGTGTATCAACGATGTTGATACGGATCCCTTTGTATTCGACAGCTGTCGTTTTGGACAAGATGGTAATACCACGTTCTCTTTCGAGTTCGTTACTGTCTAACGCTCTATCAGCAAGTTTTTCGCGTGCGCCTATAACCGTTTCCTGTAGAAGGCGGTCGACCAATGTTGTCTTGCCGTGGTCGACGTGAGCGATGATCGCGATGTTTCGATTCTTCATACAGTCATTTGTTAAACAACATTAATCTTTTAAGTTCAATGAGTTATTAAGCAATCTTGCCGACTAAGGCAAGTTTGGATTACTCTAGTGTAGCGAGTGCTTCCTTCAAGCGTCGAGCGTGATCTGCTAGTGATGAATCGTCAGCCGAGGCACCTCCATGAAATCCAAAGTTCATGCCGTCGGCCGAAGGAATGATGTGAAAATGGAGGTGGAACACGGATTGGCCTGCTTCCGAACCGTTCAGTTGGATGACACGAACGCCGTTTCCTGGATACGCTTGCAGAGATGCTTTCGCAACGCGTTTAACTTGTGTGATGAGTTTTTGCAGCGCATCATCCGATATATCAAAGATGTTTGGGGCATCCTCTTTAGGGATCACTAGTGCGTGCCCGTCTGCTTTCGGCATGATGTCCATGAATGTAAGCGTATGTTCGGTCTCTTCGACCACGTGCGCCGGGAGTTCACCTCGCAGAATTCGGGCAAAGATGTTGGCGGGGTCGTAACTCATGCTTGCGGCTTCCAGACGCTCGGAATTTTAGGGGGTTTGTTGCTTCGTTACTTTCGCGTGTAGTTCGCTTAACGTATTTTCGTTAGGTTGGTTCTCGACGATTGCCCGTTCTATGACGCGCGATGTATCTTCGTACTCCTCGCGTTCTCGTTGGTTCATCACATGACTGATCGCACGATTGATAGTCTCCAGGGCTTCTGGATATCGTTCAAGCGACGTCAAGATAGTCGCTTTGTACGCGAGAAACTCATGGTTTCTCTTTTCCAACGCAAGCGACCGTTCGATAAATTGCAACGCACCTAGAAGGTCGTCGTTTGCGCTTGCACGTTGCGCGAGAGCGTATTGATAGTGTGGATTGTTGTCGCGAAGTCGTTGCAGACGCGATTTCGCACGACTTAGTTCGCTACTTCCTGCGTGTTGCACCACACCAGACAATGCGATGATGTGATGCGGGTTGAGAGACAACGCATACCGATTGATCAGAAGCGCTTCTTCGGATAGTCCTCGGCGAGAGTAAAAAGTCGCGAGATTAACCCAATGATCCGCGTACCGCGGTGCGAGACGTATTGCCTGGACGATATAGGTAAACGCCTTCGATTCGTCACCGTGCTTCCAATATTCCACGGCATTATTTGCAAGATGCAGCGCCCGTGCGAAATCGTCTGACACAATTTGCCCGTCGAATGCCCGGATGTTGCGTTCATTGAAATCGACTGAGATGTGCCGTTCCAGGTTTATGCGTGGCGCTGACAGCGTTCGTGCGACACCAGTGGGTAAACGCCAGATACCATCAGCGTTGGTACTGTTGTAATCCGTCGGCCACATGACGCGGCTCCGAATGTGTACTTGGTGTTCGAGAACCCCGTCAGTTACCGAATACAGCGGAGGCGCTCTGACGAGTTCATACCGTGCGTCCAGACCGGCTTCACGTGCGAGTGCGATGAACATATGCGTGTACGAAAGACAATTACCTCGTTGAAGAGCAAAAGCTTGATGGGCCGTAAGTGTCAGACCCGCGTCGTAGTAGTCTGAGTAATAACCATGTTCGGCAAGCTTGTTCATAAGCGAATGGACGCGAAACCGTCTACTCTTTACTTCGATGATTTCGGGTACGACGAATTTGCGCATCCGCATGTCGGTTGAAAGTGGATTAATCGACGGCATACTCTCGATGGTATCCTCACCGAGGAAAGCGCGGTGCTCGAGCAGGTGTAACGGAGCATCTCGCACGATGGCTTCGTTGCTTAAAGGTTGGCACGCCGTGATTCCAATCGATGCAATGAATGCAATGCATACCTTCGTGAAAGTGCTGCGTTTACAGTTCATGTGCATCGGATTAGCACTAGTGTCTAGTTCGTTCGCGTCAGCTCAAAGTGTAGACAAGGATTTACTTGCTCTGTTTGACGCAAGTATTCAACCACTGACGGTTGCCGACGATGTACCGTCGTGGTCACAGACTCTTCAAAGGATAACGAAGCAAAAATCAGCACTCGATCGATGCATTGCGGACGAATCGCTGTGTGAGGGTCGACTGACATCCATACACCACTTGCTTAGTCGAGGCGTAGACCTGTCTCGCGAACAGCGTATGCGATTAGTAAATCGGTACATCAATCGTTTTTCGCGCTATCGAAGCGATCGACATCGCGATGTCGTCGTTGGCGAGACGACCGTGAGGATCGGTCAAGAATGGTCAACGTTAACCGAATTCCTTCAACGTGGCGGGGATTGCGAAGACTACGCGACAGCGAAATATCAGCTACTTCGATTATTTGACTTTCCCGCTGATGACCTCCGTGTTGTCGTTATCTACGACCGTGCCGAGAGGGAGCACCATGCGATCGTGGCGGTCGCAAACATTAACGGACAAATCGTGTTGCTTGACACTGACAACCAAACATATCGTCGGCGACCAAGTATGTACCGGTTTGTTTACGCACTGAACGAAAATCATGTCTGGGATTTTGGAGTAGAGAGTACTCGTTTGAAATCTTCGGTACGACGCGCATTGCGAGAAAATGAAGAACGAAATACGCGAAAGGCGGAATAGCTCACCGCTAACGCCGTAGGTTATACACCGATCCTACGTTGCCGATGAGACTCAAACAATAGGGCGTTTGCTGCCATTGCAGCGTTTATCGAGTCTGCAAAGCCTTCAGTAGGCAGTGTCACGAGCTCATCGCAAGATTCAAGCCAAGTCATACTTAAACCGTCCTTTTCGCTCCCAATCACGATCGCACAACCTGCTCCTATAGGAGCTTCTAGGAAACTTTGAACAGCGTCAGGAGCGCTACACACGATTCTCAGATTTTTATGACGAAGCCATTGGATTACGTTCGTACTGTCTGCGATCGCACATGGCGTTGTGAACACGGTACCCAAGCTCGCTCTAATTACGTTGGGGTTGAAAAGGTCAACCACGGGGTCGGATATCAGAACGCCATTACAACCGGTGGCGTCCGCGGAACGAAATATGCTGCCCAGATTGCCTGGTTTTTCGACACCATCGACAACGAGAAATACATCTCTAGTGTCAGCTTGGATCTCTTCAAGCGTTGTAGATTTTTGCTTAGCGACAACGATCAAACCATCGGGATTTTGCCACTGGCTTAGGTTTTTGAATACTCTTGAAGATGTGCCGTAGATTTCGTTTTCCGGTCCCGATTCAAGACGCCTAAGCGTACTTTCGCTCTGGCTAAAACGAGGAATTGAATCGCAGTAGATCGCATATTCGATCTCAATACCGGCATCGAGCGCTCGATCAATCTCTCGATAGCCTTCGATCCGGAACAACCGATTCTCTTTCCGAAACCGGCGTTTCTTCAATTCCTTCGTGCGTTGGACCAACGGGTTACGGTGACTCGTCAAGCGTGGCGGCTTAGTAGAGGATTTGCTTTGTGTCATCGCATGGGACCGTGGGAATTGTTGAATCTGGACGCGTATGCTTGGTCAAATCTGTCACAGCAGCTTTGGTAGGACGCATCGAATTTGGGCAAACCTGACTTAGATAAACGGAGCTCGAATTTTGGTCTACGGATGCATCGAAGCAGGAGCTGGTCCAACCGAGCCAACGATTTCATGTCGGATGGAGACTTTGACAGTGCGTTCTTGTTTTACTGGATTGCATTCAACGCCCTCTACTCTAAGGAGAGTACGATCGGCATTAGTGCGAATGAACGCGAGACTCGTATCGGCGACCGCCAACTTCAAAGTCAATTCATTGAAAAGATACAACAGTTTGATAAAGAAGACGGTCGTTTGTACGAGTTTCTTTGGGATGAGTATCCGAATTCGATAAGAAATCTCTTAGACAACAGATATATCTTTGGATCGTATTGGCAAGACATCCAAGAGAGTCCAGAAGAGTCAGCGTGGGCGAACGAGATGCGTTCTGCAAACCGGTCGGCTCTTCAATCGATGAGGGACAGTGGCTCATTCGGTCGACTACTGAATATCGTCTTCTCGCGGTTAAACGTCCTTCGCAATCAGATCGCGCATGGTAGTTCCACATACCAAGGAAGTCTCAATCGCGAGCAAGTGAAAACGGGTGCGACCTTTATGCACAGGATCGTGCCTATCTTTCAGCACTTATTCAATGAAAATCCCGACGCAGATTGGGGTGAGCCACCGTACCCGCCGCAGGATCGTTGAGAGGCTTGGGACGCGAAGAAAGTGCCCGGCATGGACCACATACCATGCCAGTCGCTGAGTTGCCTATTCCTTGTAAGTATCCATTTCCCGAAACGGCCCGTCGCGCCAATCCACGGCGGAACGGAAGCCAAGTTCGCCGACCTTGTCCTGCCATGCATAGCTGAATCCGGTCATTTGACCGGCAGCATCGAGATCAGTGCTTGAGCGGACAGACGAATAAATTCCCATGTTCTCGTAGAACCTATTCATATTGAGCTTCAAGATTGCAAGATGGTCAGCAGACATGATCGCAAGCCTGTCTGCGAAAGCAATCGTCCTTTCTTCGAGTTCTTCTTTCGGCCAGGCGTAATTCACCATACCGATCCTTTCTGCTTCGACGCCTGAAACGTTTTCACCCGTGTAGTAGAGTTCCTTTGCTTTTCGCATGCCAATGACTAGAGGCCAGATCACACCCGTCCGCGACGTACCTAGACCACGTAAACCGGGGTGCCCTAGTTGAGCGTCTTCGGCAACACATACGAGGTCGGCCATCATGCACAACTCACAGCCGCCTGCGATAGCGTAGCCGTTCACTTGTGCGATAGTCACCTTTGCCATATTCCAGAAATACATATGTATATCCGTGATCTGCTGCATACCAGTTCGAATACCCATCACCAAACGTCGACCCTTTTCGTCGACGCTCTTGTGCCGACGGACAACGCCGTCCGCTCCACGCCCACCGGAAGGCGTAAGGTCATACCCCGATGAAAACGCCCGTTCTGTTCCGCGAACGATGATGACACGAATTGAGTCGTCCGCTTCCATGTCATGGAGAACATCGTTTAGCTCGAACAGCAGTTCCTGCGAGAGCGCATTTAGCTTTTCAGGTCTATGTAATTGAATACGACCTACACGTTCGTCGGTTCCGACACGGTCGATAATCAAGTTTTCATAATTGTCGTAATCAGGCAAAAGGCTACTCCTGTTTTGCTTGACCACCTGCTTGTGACTTGCGAAAAGCAAGTGGAAGTCGTTCAATTGTCGGGTGCGTATGTTAGTCGCATCATCGCGCACTACCGTTAACCGAGGAATCACAATATGCGTAAGCCAGTTGAAACCAATCGACGCGAGTTTCTACGATGGTCTGCTGCCACAGGCATCGCTGGTACGGCTGCCTCGGTAGCTCCCGGGATTCATGCATCCGATGCTCCGCTACCGTTTACGGTCCAGTCCTATCACCGGTTAGGGCGAACGGAGCTTGAGATCTCGGATATTTCGATGGGGACCAGTAATCTGCGTTCCGGTCAAGAGGATCTCGTTCGTTTTGCTCTTGACAAAGGTATTAACTACTTCGACTCTGCACACAGTTACACGAGGGGTCAATCAGAAACCACCCTTGGCAATGCCCTCAAGGGAGTGCGAGAAGACGTCTACATTGTCTCTAAGGCGGTTACTAAAGCTGACGCATCTGTAGATTGGTTGATGAATCACCTGGAAACTTCGCTTCGTAGGTTACAGACGGACTATGTCGATGTATATATGTGCCATGCGGTGAACGAAGTAGAACGTATTTCATCCGAGTCTTGGAATGAGTTCATCGCACGTGCGAAAGAGCAAGGGAAAATTCGATTCAGCGGCGTATCGGGACATGCGGGTTACTTAGACCGATGCCTCACTTATGCGTTTGACCAAGACATGGCCGACGTCATATTGGTTGCATACAACTTTGGCGAAGATCCTGCGTTCTATGAGAAGCTTGTTAAGCGCTTTGACATGGTTGCGCTGCAACCCAAACTCCCGGCGCTACTCGATCGAGCGAAAGAACTTGATGTCGGTGTTACGGTGATGAAGACACTTCGCGGTGCACGATTGAACGATATGCGACCGTACGAGACATCAAACGGCACATACGCTCAAGCTGCGTTGCGATGGGTACTCACGAATAAGAACGTCGATTCTGCCGTAATCACGATGTCATCGGAACCACAAGTCGTTGAGTTCCTTGGTGCATCGGGTTCAGAACGCCTTGAGGCGCACGACCTAAGGCTTCTTGATCAGTATGCCGCACTGAATAGCGACACGTACTGCCGGCCGTTATGTAACGATTGCTACAGCGCATGTCCCTATAACGTCGAGGTCGGCGTCGTATTACGTACTCGCATGTACGCCGTCGACTACGCTGATCTGGAGTTCGCGCGTGAGGCATACGCGATGCTCACAAATGATGCAAGTGCTTGTGTTGGCTGCAGT
>JAPOVY010000048.1 GCA_026707905.1 Gammaproteobacteria bacterium
ACAAATCCGTCACGTTTTAATCTCAGTTTTTCCGCGTTCGAGAGGGTCGTAGCGCGCATATTTTCGTGGAAATATCACGGTTTCAGTGGCGATGTGGGATTATAGGAGCACCCTAAAAAGGTGCATTTAGCTTGAATGGTGCCCAATTTCGTTTCGAACGATATTTGCTGTAGTCAACTGTGAGTGAGTACAGATTAGAAACATTGTCATGGCGTTGACACTTGATTGACACAGTATCAAACTGAGGATTTGTCGTTTATGGATGACAACATAGAGACACGATTGCTTTTCATTACGGCGGACGATCGTACAGGATCGCTTGAAATTGGTGGCACCATTGCCGTGGAAGAGAAGCCCGTACCCGTCGGTCCTCATGCTGACGATCGTCTGTGTAGCGTCGTGGATTTGGCGTCGCGGCACATTTCGCCTGAACACGCGCTTTTGAGAGTATTAGAAGCCCACCAACGGCGCGCCAAGTATCGCTCTCATAAGATGGACGCTGGCCTGCGAGGAAATTGGCCACACGAGATTCACGCGTTAGTGGAACTGGGATACCACGTCGCAGTCGTGCCTAGTTTTCCCGACGCCGGTAGGCGTTGCAAGGATGGGATTGTGTATATTCAGGACGTTCCTGTTCTCGATTCGCCGTTCGGCGCGGATCCACTAACCGCGCCGTGTAGCAGCAAACCGATAGAAGTACTTGAGGAAGCAAACTGTATCTTCAAGGAGGTCGTAATCTGGGATGCAAACGACAATGCGGAGCTTCATCGTGCGACGCGACGGTGTCTGGACGAGAATCGGGTGGTTGTAGGGCCATCTGGCGCGGTCGGATCCTATGCGACACACATACTTGGTGAAGGCAAACCGGTATCTGTTCATTTGTCGCAACCGATGTTGATCGTTTGCGGTAGTCTCAATGCAACCAGCCGTGATCAGCTGGACAGGTTAGATTGCGTACAGCTTCATTTGAACGAGTCTATGCCAGATTTCAATGACGTAAGGATTGCTGCAACGGCAATTCCTAATGGTGAGATCACGAACGCGATGGCAGAAGCGATGGCTCAGCGTGTCGCGAAATTCCTCCATGACTCGCCCGTCGATATTGCGACGCTGGTCATCGTCGGCGGCGACACAGTCGCCGCGTGCGTTGGCGATCAGACGTTACAAGTGGTCGGAACGGTGGAGGCGGGAATTCCGGTTTCGAACTATCGGGGTGGGTTGCTGATTACCAAAGGTGGTGGTATCGGTACGGCTAATTCGCTCCATAACATCGTCCAACGAGCTAAGGGCATGTAGTACCTATACAGGGCCTGCAACGTGCGATGAATTCACCGGCACCACGTATCCTGTAGGTGTTGTGACCGTGAACGAATCGTGGATATTGCCTCGTTCGATCGGTGTTGTACTCAATCCGTCTGCAGCGTATTTCGAATGTGCAGCATCGATATCGTCGACCATTAAATCGAACGGCGTACGCTTGCCTGTCTCGACTCGGTCATCTGCTTTCTGCAGTATGAGGTGCGTCCCGCCGCGTAATTCCAGGATTGCGAAGTTGTCTCGATTTAGGATTTCGCGCATTCCATGCTTGACGAAAAAAGTGAATTCGGAGGGTACATCGTTCACGTCTAAGCGGATATGGCCTACAGCAACATCAGGTCTCTGGTCAGTGGACATAGCGAATCTCTAATGTGTGATTTGTGAAGTTTATTAGATTGAGCGACACTCGCACTAACCATCGAGCGGTCGATGGCGTGTTTCAGGAATAACGAGAAATGCAGCCAATGCGCCGAGTAATCCAATCGATCCGGTAACGCCGCACGCAACGACCATCGTGAACGTCTGGGCGAGAGCGCCGAGCACGGACGGTCCCGCAGCGCCACCACTATCCCCGATTAAGCGCCAGATTCCTAAGAACTGACTTCGACCGTATCTCGGTGCAAGATCGCCTCCGATTGTCATAAAGATTCCCGTTCCGAAGCCGTTACCAAGACCACCTAACAGCGAGACTAATAGGAAGCTCGTGAATGTTTCCGTCCACGGTAACAACGTCAATGCCACACTCATGATGGTCATGGCAGGAATCAGCGCGGCTCTCCGACCAAGGTGATCAAGAATCAATCCTGCGGGAATGAACATCATCAGATCGACCGTTGCCGTCAGACTTGAAACGAGACCGATCTCCGCAGGTCCCAATCCAATTGCGGTACCCCAAACCGGGATGATGAGTTGTCGCGAGTTGCGTAAAAGCGATAGACAGATCATCACCCCGCCGCAGCGCGAGAGCGTAACAGCGTGTTTACTAGCGATTTGCAGAGCGCCAACAGGCACATGACTCACAGTTCGCAGGTGGGTGCGTTTTGTCAGGATTGACACAAGGACGAACGAACTGAGCGACACGACGCCTAGTACAACGAAGACGGGAGAGTAGCCAAGCAGCTCGACGCCGATACCTGCCGACACTGGTCCGATCATCGCGCCTGCTCGTTCAAGACCTGCGAGTACTGAGATCACACGGCCGCGCCGTTCGAGACGAACGTTTTCCGTGATATGCGAGAGGCGTCCTAAGATCCAAGCACCGCTCCCGACGCCAAATCCCACTGCCACGACTGTTAAGGCCATGGGAGAACCGGTGAACGACGCCAGAATTGCGGTCGTCCCGACGATCGCAAGACCGCAGAGCATGACCGCTTTATCACCGATTTTTGCGGTCAGCTGACCTGCCGGTACGTCCGCGAGCATCGTACCGAGCGCACGTAAACTAAGAATGGCGCCTGCGACGACCGTTCCGCCTTCGCTTTCTAACGCGTAGAGTGGCAGCAGCACGAGTGCACCGCCGCGAGCAATCGCGTTAAGTAATGTAGGTAGGTAGATCGAGAACGCCAACCGTCGCATGTCTTGAACGACGGTTGTGCTGGCCCTCTGCACGGGCGATTTTTAGTTAGTTGCTATCGGATTATTGGAGCAAGTGTTGCACCAGTCCCTGACTCAAGTTGAAGTGATGCGTTGAGATCGTCACCGTAGCGTTGTCGCAAGAATCCCGCAAGCGCAGCATACGCAATACGCGTATCTCCGCTGGGCTGGAAATTCACGTACGTTCGGTTCTCTTGGGTCGCGACTGATAGCTCGCCGCCGGAACCAGATGCTTCTAGATGCGCATTTGCAGCATCAAACAAGCCGTCGGTTGAATCTAAGTCGTAGAGTACAAACGTAATAGATGTCGGGAGATCCGGCGCTTTTCCTTCGAACGGTAGTGTATTTGGCGTAACTCGAATTTCGGTGCTGAGTTTAAGTGGCCGAACAAATCCAATGTCGTAGGACATTTCTAAGAACCACGCCTTCCATCCTTGTGACGGTGTCTCGACGCGATAGCGGCGAGAGGATCCAGGCTCAAGCTCGGTGGGATCACGCTCCGTTGAATGGAACCCAGGACCGAACGTCTCGATGCGGAAGTCACGAAAGTCCTCGTTGGTCGCCTGCCAAAGCGTTATCGAGTCCGGCACAGTGTCGAATTTGACGTTGACCTCGTGGTCGTTTTGGTATTTCCAGGAGACTTGGGGGAATTGTTGTTGCCTCGTGACAGCGTAGTGGAACGCAGCGATGGACTCGCCAGCGTCACTATTGCCAAGGCCGTGATTGGTGTTAGGCACGTATCGCAGATACTTCTGGCTCGTAAGGTGGTCCCAATAAAACTGAGAAGAATCCGGTAAGAAGAACTGGTCACCTGACGCATTGACTACAAATTGCGGCATTTCTAGCCGTTTTACGTACCGTAACGGGTCAACCAGGTCGTAGAGTTGCTTTAACTCACTGCTACCCATCCATTGCATGATCCCGTGATTGACGTAGTCACCAATCGATGGTGCCCAGAACCCATAGGCGGCAAAGTGGTGACGCATAGAGACATCAACATTCAAAACGTCGATGACGATGGGAACGATCGCGACGACGCGATCGTCCATCGCCCCGGTTAGCCACGTTGTCCAGCCGCGTTTTGACCCGCCGCCGACGACGAATCGATTGACGGGATGTGTACCGTCACGATGTTTCTGCATGAATTGACTGATCACATCCATCGCACGAACGGCGCTTTTCACCATAGCGTTTCGCGGCAACCACCTTGCGTCTCCCGTTTCGAGGTATTGCACCCAACCGTATGCGATGAGATTGTCTTCATAGCGTGGTTCGCCATCTTCGTGGAAAACCAGCGGTTGATTCGGCACTTGCCTAAGTTCCGCAACAACCGTACCGGTAGAAAGCGCTATTTGATCCACTAGGTCACGCGATGTTCGTTGAGGGGTCTCCGTATTCGAACCGCCACTGATATAAAGAAACGCGATATCGGTTGAATGTAGTTGATCAGGGATGGTTAAGATCAAACGGTGACGCCATAGCGTTTGATCAACCTCGTTTTTGTTCAACCAGCGCTGCGATGTCATGTCAATCAAGACCGTTTCGTAGCCATCGCGAAGGACTATTTCCATAGCGCGCCAATCAAATGCGCGATCCCTAGCAGCGACATATTCGTCGATGGCATTTCGATAGTCAGACGGCGCGGGTTCACCTAGTACAGCAGTCGGAAAGATCGCTATACAAAACAGAATTGGTGTGATTAGATGTCGGTTCATTCGCTTATTTCCTTTCTCTAAGAGATTAGCACGCGTTCCATGATTCGCTTATAGAGGTTTGAGAGTGGCTCGAGGTCATCGAGTGCTATCCGTTCATTGATCTTGTGAATCGTTGCGTTCACGGGGCCAAGTTCAACGGTCTCAACTCCTGTTGGTACGATAAATCGCGCATCAGATGTGCCGCCAGCGGTCGACCTCTCGGTATCAAGTCCAGTGATTTCTTTAATCGTGTGGACGACGATGTCTGTCAATGCATCTTGTTTCGAGAGGAAAGGTAAGCCTGATGTATGCCATACCAATTCAGTAGTTACGCGGGAATCAATTTCGGCGACGGCATCCTCGACAACGCTCTTCAACGACGCTTCGGTTTGTTCCGTGCTGTATCGAAAGTTAAACGCGACTTCTACCTTGTCTGGGATCACATTGACTGCACCGGTTCCACCGTTTAGGTTTGAAATCTGAAACGAAGTAGCGCGAAAGAACTCGTTACCTTCATCCCATACACGACGAGTGAGAGGCGTTAGACACCGAAGCGCCTCGTGCAGTGAGTTCGGGGTGATGTCCGGGTATGCGACGTGACCTAATGGACCACTTAGTTTAAGCGTACCGTTCAACGAGCCGCGACGACCTACTCGAATCGCGTCTCCGAGGAGGACGCTGGACGACGGTTCTCCGACGACGCAAAAGTCAATCGTTTCGCCACGCTCTTTTAGTGTCTCAATTACGCGTTTCGTGCCATTGATTGCGAGGTCTTCTTCGTCGCTGGTGATCAACAAACCGAGTGAACCGTTGTACTCAGGATGCTGTGTTACGAATCGTTCCGCTGCAACGACCATGGCGGCGATGCTGCTCTTCATGTCCGCAGCGCCTCGTCCGTATAGATACCCCTCACGTAATGTAGGTTCGAAAGGGTCACTGTGCCATGATTCAAGCGAACCGACGGGTACAACATCTGTATGACCCGCAAACACTAGCCTAGGTTGTGCACTCCCGCGCCACGCCCAAAGGTTGCTCACGTCTTCGAATGGCATATGCTCGATGGTAAATCCGATGTCACGCAGACGCGTAGCCAGAACCTCCTGACAACCCTCGTCTCGGGGCGAAACAGACGGCCGTGAGATAAGTTCTCGTGTTAAGTCGAGTACTTGCTGACTCATCAACGAATCTCTTGAGCAGCTCGACAGAGACGATGAATCGCATCGACGCAAGCCTGATGTGGTGCTACAAGTGCGACCCGAATGCGGTTTGAACCTGGGTTATGCCCTGAGACCGTTCGTCCAAGGTATTTTCCAGGCAACACGGTGATGTTCTCGCGGCGAAACAACTCTGTGGCGAATAGTTCGTCATCGATACCGACATCGGGCCAATAGTAGAAAGCACCATCGGGTGGCTGTGCGCCGAACGTTCGCGACATCGTAGCCTGTGTTGCCTCAAACTTTCTGCGATATACGGCGCGATTCTCGACAACGTGTTCCTCATCCGACCATGCTCTCTCACTAGCAGCTTGGACATGTACTGGCATGGCACAACCGTGGTACGTGCGATAGTTGTAGTATTGCTCAATCACGAGTGGGTCGCCCGCAACGAATCCCGAGCGAAGTCCAGGACAGTTCGACCGCTTTGAAAGACTGTTGAATGCGACACACCGATTGAACTTGGGAAGACCCATCGACGCCGCTACTTCGAGAAGCCCTACCGGTGCCTCGTTCTCTTTTACGTAGACCTCGGAATAGCACTCGTCAGACGCCACAATGAATTCATGTTCTTGTGCCTTCTCAATGAGATACGCGAACAATTCCCGATCGGTCACGTATCCTGTAGGATTTCCGGGCGAACAAACGTAAACAAGCTCAGCTCGTTGCCAGATATCGGTCGGCACCTCCTCGATCTCAGGTCGTTCAGTCGCAGGTACGTAATACGGCGTTGAACCACGAAGAAACGCCGCTCCCTCATAGATCTGATAGAACGGATTCGGCAACACTGTCATCGAGTTCGAATCGCCGCTGAGAACCGCCTGTCCTAATGAGAAGAGCGCTTCTCGCGTTCCATTCACGGGGAGTATGCTCGTATCAGGCTCCACATCAATGAAGTACCGTCGTTTTAACCATAGTGCGATCGCTTCACGCAAAGACTCGCCGCCTCGTGTTGGCGGGTAGGTAGTAAGTCCTCGATGGATTACATTGGGATCGGTTAGACACTCGATTACGAAATCTGGTGGATCGTGGTTCGGCTCACCCAATGCAAGCGATACATGCGGCAGATTGGACTCAGTGCGGATCCCTTCTTTGAGGGCGTCTAATCGTTCGAATGGATAAGGAAGCAACGCGGAAAGATTACGATTCAAGAACGGACCCTTAATGCGTCAGCTGAGGCAATTCAGCATTGATCCGCTCGGTCAAACGCGATTTCAGGTCGTCAACGTCTGATGGATTAGCTAGTGATGTATCGTCGGTCGTACTGACAAGGAAGATGTCTTCAACGCGTTCGCCGAGCGTTGTGATTCTGGCTTGATGGAGTTCGACGTTGAATTCGACGAATAACGCACTAATAAGAGCTAACAGACCCGGGCGGTCAGCGGTAACGACTTCCAAACGGCTGATGCCGTTGGCGGTTGGTTCGCCAATCGTCACTCGAGCGGGTCGGTTGAACTGTTTAAGCTGTCTCGAAATGCGACGATGCTGTCTTCGTTCAGGCGCCGGATGTCCGTCAATCACACTTTGCAGCGTATCTTGTATCTCGGCTTTGCGAGTATTCGGAACCAAGTTTGCCTCATCTTCCATCACGACAAATGAGTCGTAACAGAATCCCGATACGCCGGTACTGATGTTTGCGCGCATGACGTTGAGATTGAGAACGTCGAGTACAGCGACACAGTCAGCGAATAAACGTGGTCTATCTCTTGTGTAGATAAATATCGTGTAGAGACGCTCTCCGCTTACTTCAAGGAAATGAACGATTCCGTGTGCGTTCGATGGTCGCTTATTGATCGCAACGGCGATATCCGCAAGTATTTGCGCT
This sequence comes from Gammaproteobacteria bacterium, assembly GCA_026707905.1. Lineage (GTDB taxonomy): Bacteria > Pseudomonadota > Gammaproteobacteria > Pseudomonadales > Azotimanducaceae > Bin55. The sequence continues at coordinate 7,644 of JAPOVY010000048.1, forward strand.
TCATGCGATAGAACGAAACCAGGTGAAACGTCCATCCAGAGAAAGTCCAAATCGACGTTCTTTATTCTCCTCTGCTCTAACGTAACGGCGGTTTCTTGCTGGCGCTTTTCGACCGCTTGTACTCGTTCATTTGCGCCGTAATCGCCTTGTTCAAGCATTGCTAGCGTCGAGTTGTAGAGTTGAATCAACAACGATTCCCGCCATGCGTTCCACTCCTTTGGATTGGTGGCATGAATATCGGCGGCAGTCAACGCCATGAGATAGTGCAAGCGCTCTGGCGACTGGACAACAGTTGCGAACTTGTGAATATTGGCAGGATCCGAAAGGTCTTCACGTTGCGACGTCATTGACATGAATAAGTGGCGTTGAACCAACCAAACGACCAGGTCCCGATTCGATTCACTAACTCCGACTTGGTCGCAAAATCGACCGGCATCGACCGCGCCTAGAGCCGAGTGGTTCCCACCACGACCTTTCCCTATATCGTGGAATAAACCTGCGATGAACAGCAGTTCGATGCGCGGAATCTTGGCGACAACATCACGTAGGAAAGGAAACAAATCTTCATATTCGGGTAGATACATGCGCCTCAGATTTCGCAGCAGCGTCATCGTGTGTGCATCCACCGTGTAGATATGAAAGAGGTCGTGCTGCATCTGACCGATAATCCGCCCGAACTCGGGGATATACGCTCCGAGAATCCCATAGCGACGCATTCGTGTAAGTTGACTTACGACCGTATACGGTGATCTCAAAAGCGTGATAAACAGCTCCCCGACCTCGGGATCGTAGCGAAAACGATCATCGATCAAGTCGAGGTTTTGCCGGATCTGTCGGATCGTGTTAGCTCGAACGCCGCGAATGTCGGTTCGGTTAGCCATGATGACGAATATTTCCATCAGAGCAGAAGGTTGGCGTTTGAACACGTCGCTTGCAGTCGTTTCGATGTAATGATTCCGAATCCGAAAGTTCTCATTGATCGGTTCCACAATGACTCGCCGACGTCTTGAGAGGATCGCTTCGGTGAAATGCTGTATCAATATGTCGTTGACTTCACGAAGCTCGAGCACACGCCTGTAATAGTCACGCATGAACGCTTCGACGGCAAGTAAACCGTCGGAGTCCTCATAACCGAGGCGAGTGGCAATCTCACGCTGATGGTCGAAATACAGTTGATCTTCCTTGCGACGAGTCAAAAGGTGCAACGCAAATCGCACTTGCCAAAGAAACCGACGCCCATCGAGAAGAGTCCGACACTCACTGTCGGTGAGGAACCCTCGTTGTATCAGCTCACTTAGATCGGACGTTTCACAGTGTTTTTGGGTTATCCAACTGATGGTTTGTATATCCCGGAGACCGCCCGGCGAGCTCTTGATATTCGGCTCGAGGCCGTATTCGATATCAGAATAGTGCTCGTGTCGCGCATTCTGTTCTGCGAGTTTGCCGTTAAAAAAACGACCGCTCGGCCATAGGAATCTGCTGACCAACGCGCGATCAAGTTTCTGCGCTAATCGCGACGAACCGATCAACAGTCTTCTTTCGATCAATGCGGTCATGACGGAGAGATCGCGAGTAGCCTCACTTTTGCACTCTCGGACCGTGCGCACACTATGGCCAATTTCGAGCTTCAAATCCCACAATAATCTAATGAACTCACCGATCCTCTCGCTATTACGCAGTCGTTCTTTTATGAGAATCAACAGGTCTATATCGGATTTGGGATGCAACTCACCCCGCCCATAGCCTCCTACAGCGAAGAGTGCGCAATCGTCGTCGTACTCGAACCAATGGTGCCAGAGTTCACATAGAAACGCATCGATGAAGGTCGCGCGTTCACGAACCAATTCTTCGACGTCGTGTCCAGCCCAGAACTGATTGGCAAGTGCATCCTCCATCGCGTGGATGCGGCGTTTGAGATCGTCGAGCGACTCTAGCGAAGCGTCAATGAAACGTTTCCTCTTCGCGTAGCGTCAGAATCTCGTAGCCGTTATCCATAACGAGGATGGTGTGCTCCCACTGGGCGGAAAGTCGGTGGTCGCGAGTAACCACGGTCCACTCATCTGTGAGGAGCTTGATATGACGTCTACCGGCATTAATCATCGGTTCGATGGTGAACGCCATACCCTCTTGTAGCTCGACGCCTTGGCCTGGGGTTCCATAATGCAAGACCATGGGTTCGTCGTGGAACTTGTCATTTATTCCGTGTCCGCAGAACTCTCGTACGACGGAAAAGCGAGCCCGTTCGGCGTGTGTCTGAATCGCGTGGCCAATGTCCCCGAGTCGAGCACCAGGTCGCACCTGCCGAATACCTAAATACAGGCATTCCTGCGTGATCGCGATCAATCGTTTCGCAAGGACGCTAGGTTCGCCGACGGTGAACATTTTGCTCGTGTCGCCGTGAAACCCATCTTTAATAACCGTGATATCGATATTTAGGATGTCGCCGCGTTTGAGTACCTTGCGTTCGGACGGGATGCCATGACACACGACGTGATTCACCGATGTGCAAATCGACTTAGGAAAAGGCGGTGAATTTCCGTTTCGATAGTTGAGAGGTGCGGGTATGCAGCTCAAATCGTCGACGATGTATTCGTGGCAAATCCGATCGAGATCTTCCGTACTTACGCCGGCTTTGACATGGGATCCAATCATGTCTAACACGCTCGCAGCGAGTTTTCCAGCGACGCGCATCTTGTCGATTTCGCTTTCACTTAGCAGTCGAATGCTCACGAGACTTCCGAGCGAGATTACGTTTTCAGTTGGGGATGCATATAGTAAGAATTGGTAAGAGAAAGATGTGCCAATCTTGCACCATTTCTATAATTCCGCCGCTCGATGGCGGGGTACTCTCGCCGACAATTACCCGTGTAAACGATGATTGCGTTGCGGGTGGTCGTTATTGAACGACGTATACAACGCAACTTGCACGGAAAAGCGCCATTTGACGCAATCCAACCCGGAGATTAACTTATGGCAGACATCGGTCTGCGCGACATGCTCGATGCGGGTGTCCACTTCGGACATCAAACCCGTTATTGGAATCCGAAGATGGCTCCGTATATCTTCGGTTCGCGTAATAAAGTACACATTGTTCACCTAGAACGCACACTAGAACTCTTAGAGGAAGCGCTCGCGTCAGTTCGGCTGCTCGCCAGTCGAAATAAGCAGATTCTTTTTGTCGGAACGAAACGCTCGGCTTCACGGACGATTCGTGAACAGGCAATTCGCGCCGAAATGCCATACGTTGATCGACGATGGTTAGGCGGGATGCTCACGAATTACAAGACGATTCGACAATCCATCCGCCGTTTGACCGATCTTGAGGCGCAGGACGCAATGTCTCAGTTCGACCTACTGTCAAAGAGAGAAGCACTTCAAAAACGTCGCCAAATGGACAAACTAACCCGGAGTCTAGGCGGCATCAAGGATATGGGGGGACTCCCCGACGCGCTATTCGTCGTCGACGTCATGCATGAGCGGATTGCTGTCGACGAAGCGAACAAGCTTGGTATCCCCATTATTGGTGTGGTCGACACCAATAGTGACCCGGACGGGGTGGACTGGGTGATTCCAGGAAACGATGATGCATTTAGAGCAGTGAGTCTCTATGTGACAGCCGTTGCGGACGCCATCATCGACGGAAGGAAACTGGAAGAGCAAGGCGGCGTGACCGCCGAAGACTTCGTCGCTGAAGCTGCAGCGACGGAAAACGAAGAGACCTCTTCAGAAGAAGCGACGAACGGCGACGAAAGTTCGGACGAGTAAGCCGTAGTTTTCCCTTCTTTAATACTCAATTCGACTCTGGAGCACGATTGTCGTGAGTGACATTGCCAAAATCAAAGAAATCCGAGAACGAACCGGTATCGGTTTCGGGGACTGCAAGAAAGCACTCGCTGCTTGTGATTGGGACGTAGAAAGGGCGATCGATCACATTCGGAAGCAGAGCGCAGTGAAAGCCGCGAAGAAAGCAGATCGGACAGCGGCAGAAGGTCGGTTGGCGATCAAAATTGCAGACGACGGGAAATCCGGCGCAATCGTCGAGATAAACGTCGAAACCGATTTTGCGGCGCGAAATGAGCGATTCGGTGCGTTTTGTGACACGGTAGTCGATACGGTGCTACAGGAAGGTCCCGATTCCCTGGATTCCTTGGACGGACTACGAAAAGAGCTCGTGCAGACCATCGGCGAAAACGTCACTTTACGGCGAGCTAACCGCTTTGAAAGCGGCTCTGACGACGGTTTTGTTTCTTCTTACCTGCATACCAACGGTGTCGTAGGTACATTAGTTGAGATGTCTAGTGGTGATGAGCAGACTGCACGTGACGTTGCGATGCACGTTACCGCATCCGAGCCGCTGGTAGTCAATGCAGAGGATCTTCCCGAATCTGTTGTGGCCAAGGAACGCGAGATTTTGCTTGAGCAAGCAAGGGACTCAGGTAAACCGGAGAACATCATCGAAAAGATGGTAGAAGGTCGATTGCGAAAGTTTCGTGCCGAATCCTGTCTTTCCGAACAGCCGTTTGTCAAAGATCCGGAACAAAAAGTAGGCGCAGTCTTGAAATCTCGCAATGCGGCGTGTGAAAGGTTTGTTCGCTACCAGGTTGGTGAAGGAATCGAAAAGCGAGACGACGATTTGGCTGCTGAGGTGCAGAAACTTATCTAGTTACAGCAAGTAGAGATTCGTCACGTTGGGTTACCGGAGCATACTCCTAAAGGTCTCTGGGGAAGCACTGGGTGGCGAAGACGGCGCAGGATTTGACACCTCTGCGCTCGAACGACTCACTGCAGAGGTTAAATCAGTCAGCCTCGACGGTGTCGCCATCGCGCTCGTGATAGGGGCGGGTAACCTAGTTCGAGGTCGTGATCTTCTGCAACGCGGATTGGGTGCACTTGGCTTACGCCAAGTTTCTGCAGACCAGATGGGAATGTTGGGGACGATTGCTAACGGATTAGCCGTACGAGACCTGCTAAACCACGCCGGTGTGCCCTCAACGATCTTCGCGACGCACGGAATTCCGAGCGTTGCTGCGACTTATTCGGTCGCAGAAGCGCTAGAGGCGATGCAAGGCGGTAAAGTCGTTATTTGCGCTGGTGGCACAGGTAATCCGTTGTTTACGACGGATTCTGCCGCATGCTTGCGCGGTATAGAACTTGGCGTTGACGCGGTTATCAAAGCCACGCAGGTGGATGGGGTCTACGACGGGGATCCCCACAAGGATCCGAAAGCAAAACGTTACGACTCACTTACGTTCGATGAGGTTATCGAAAAGCGGCTCGAAGTAATCGATACGACCGCAAGCGCACTCTGTCGTGAAAACGATATGCCATTAATCGTATATGCGTTCAAGAATGACGGTGCACTATCTAGAATAGTAAACGGCTCTAACGAAGGCACGATAATCCGAGCGAACTGAGTATCGGTTATGCGCGGAAACGGGGAGCGCAACGAATGATCGATGAAATTCTCAGTGACGCAGATGAACGGATGGATAAGTCGGTCAAGGCGTTGGTCGGACAGTTCGCTGCGATTCGCAGCGGTCGCGCCCATCCATCTTTCTTGGATCCAGTCGAGTTGGACTATTACGGCGCACAGACGCCGATGAAGCACGTTGCGGCCATCTCTGTTGAGGGCGGGAGAACATTCGTCATCAAGCCATTTGATGCAGGAATATTGAAAGCGTTAGAAAAAGCCATCTACGCTGCTGATCTAGGCTTGACTCCAAACAACAATGGCGAAGTGATCAGGCTTGAGCTGCCGCCTCTGACGGAGGAAAACCGCCGAGATTTGATTAAGCAGGCGCACGGAGTCGCAGAAACAGCACGAGTTGCAGTAAGGAATATCCGGCGCGACGCTATCCACGATATCAGAGAGTGCGTAAAGGAGAAGCTCGCGACGCAGGATGAAGGTCACGAAGGCGAGGATGATGCTCAAAAGCTCACGGACCGACATATCGAGCTTGTTGACAAGCATCTGGCGGACAAAGAAACTGATTTGTTGGAGTTTTAACTCCCATTGAGCAACGTTTTTTCATTCTGTAGTCGTTTATTGAATTTTTAGCCCGATTTGGTGTCTAGTACGCGAGCAGGAAGGGAGTCCTGTCATGTGTGTCGTTGAGTTGAAGAAAGCATCACTAATATCGGTGATGAAATTAGAGATCGTCTTAGAGAACGTGGGGATTTAGTCGATTGACTAGTCTTATGAAACTCGCGAATCCTCCGATCCACCTCGCAATCATTATGGACGGCAACTCGCGGTGGGCTGAATCCGAGGGGCGTCACCGTGACGAAGGTCATCGAGCCGGAGCAAAGCACGTGCGAACCATCGCAGAAGCGTGCGCGGATTTAGGTGTTCGATATCTCTCCTTGTTCGCGTTCAGCACGGAGAACTGGGATCGACCTCGCGATGAAGTTGATTTCCTGATCCACTTGATTGGGGAAACGCTTGACAATGAACTTGATGAGCTTGTAGAAAGAGAAACGAAAGTCCAATTCATCGGCGAGAGATCGCGATTTCCGTCCCGGATACAGAAAAAAATGGCGGAATGTGAGGCGCGGACTGCTAAATTCGATAAACTGTTCCTCACTATCGCGCTGAACTATGGGGGGCGTTGGGATCTCACAAACGCAACTCGTGAACTTACTCAGGCAGTTCAGCAGGGGTATCTACAACCGGATGAAATCGATGAGTCAGTAATTGGGTCTTACCTAGCTACTCGTGATTTGCCATCGCCGGATTTGTGTATACGAACCGGTGGGGACCGACGGATCAGCAATTTCATGCTTTGGGACTTCGCCTATACTGAGTTTTGCTTTGTCGATTGCTTCTGGCCGGCGTTCACGACCGAAGTACTATCGGCGGCATTAGGAGAGTTCGGTCAACGTCAACGTCGTTTTGGTGGGCGACGTAAACTAAATCGCAATCCATCGCTTGTCGAATCTAACTAAACGCCTCATTACAGCGGGAGTTGGTATCCCGCTACTGTTCTTGTCGTTGTTTGCCTACGACGGCGAAGCGGTACCTGCCGTACTTCTTGTTCTCGTCGTACTTCTACTATGGGAATGTTCTGCTCTATTGCAGATAAAAGGCTTAGCACCTAGAGCGGTATATTCAGGAATAGGTGGTCTTGCTTTTCTTTTTATTGTGACGATGAGCCAAGATGCGAGGGTGTTGACATTGGATCAAGTATCGGTCCTGTTAATCCACTTGATTTCGGTTTTACTCGCATGGTTCATCTTCTGGGTAGTGGTTAGCGACGAAACGCGTCGTTTCTGGGTAGCGAGGAGTGAGAATGAAACACCGCAAGCGCATCCTTTAATTACGGTGAGGATTTCCGAAGCGACTTTGACTGCCAAAGTGCACTTAAGCATTGGATGTCTTTTGGTGCTAGTTGGTTTAGGTATCGCGTTATATGGTCTTCAAATTTATTGTGGATCTGGAGTCCTTGTTTGTGTTCTTGCTATCGCGTGGGCGACGGACACAGGTGCATATTTCGCTGGTCGTTTGTTTGGAAAACGACCTCTAGCAAAACATATCTCACCGAACAAGACCATTGAGGGAACAATTGGTGGTTGTTTTTTAGGTTCACTACTTGCTTTAATTCTTGGGTTCTTTTGGATGCAACCGATGGTGGGATGGTCCAGTATTGCCGTCGTGTCAATGGCTATCGCAATTCCACTTGCCGCAATCGGGGGAGACCTCTTCGAGAGCGTACTAAAGCGCATCAGTG
>JAPOVY010000046.1 GCA_026707905.1 Gammaproteobacteria bacterium
CCACACGCCGTCGCAGTGTATCAGTGCGCACTGCCGAGGACAATACTCGAAGTGCTCAATTGCAGAAATCGGCACTAGCTCTGCTTCGGTCAATCTAGCTCCTCCGCGCCGAAGGCTCTAGTGGTGTCTGCAGATGCTCGATTCTTATATTGAACTGATTGCCATCCACCGTGAATGCCAAGACGTGACCAGCCCGATCGATCAAACGGGGTCCATACATCGAGCAATGCATCGATTCCGGCAAAGTCCAACGGTTGTGTCCAGACGGGCCATGTGAAACGCCGTCCTTCGGATGCGGAATCTCGCATTCGCCAACCTCGCTGTCGCTCATTGCCTCTACCTCGCTTCGTCAACCTTTGATCAAAGCCGTGGCCTCGCATAGGAGCAATCGCCAGTCCAAAGAATGTCAGGAGTTCAATCACTGGTTCGATTCTCGGTTCTGAATCATCAGCCAGTGAGCCTAATCGTGAGCTGTCAAATCCCAATCCGTTGTTTTTGAAACGTGGAGCTTGACCTCTTAAAGACTCAAGCAAGCGATCTCTTGTGGCCTCTCCTACTAGCTCATGCATTTTTAAAACTCGATGGTGTAACCACTTCGTCGTTCCAGGTCCTGCGGGATCAAACGGGGCATGCGCCACTTCACCATTTTTCTGAACGCTAAGATCGGTCAATGTCGACGACAACGACCAGTTTTGCGGGTCCGTGCGCGACGCTTGTACTCTTTCGATGAAACGCTCAATCGAAATCTTCCGCTCGAATCCACTTTGGTCACGCCATCTCGCCGCGATTGGCAACTCCTCCAGAAAATCTGAGTGAGGCCAAACCTCTAGGAGGGCGTCGACTGGATCTATGGATTGAGCAGAAAACACCGCGATCGGGGTTTCATTTTCTGTCCAACAAAGTCTGATTCGAGCATCAAGGAAGGTCATACCTACTGCGGCAAGCCAAGCGTTGATCCAACTAGCCGGCAGGCCCTCGCAATGTGTTTCGAAGCTCATATATCCTGATCCAAACGGTCGACGCCTGCGGAGATTGCATGATCGGAGCGAATCAACAATGCCTCAAGTAAAGCCAGCGCCCAAGGTCCAAAATGGGTTTGAAGTCGTTGAAACCTAGATGGTTGCTGCCAATCGGTCATTGTCATATTGGCATTGACTTCTACAAAGTCACCGCGAATCTCGAAACTCACGAGACCGCCATATACGTCAGTCACAGGCGGTACCAACGGTCGTCCTTTACCATGATGACTGATTACTAGATGAATGAGCAGGTCTCTCTGTATCGCGGAGCCCCAGTCCAAGTTTCGATCTAACCAGGCACGAACCAAACGAGCGGAAAGATCTTCGTGTCTCCCCCCGCGAGGCCATCTCGAGAATTTACGGTAGGTCTGCCAGTCGTGTCTTGCTATCTTGGATTTTGCTAACAGTCGGTCTGCAGTACCTTTAGGATCGAGCCAGGTTTGAAATCGACTATCTGCCTTCCCGATGTCGTGTAATAAACCTGCGAACTCAACTACATCTAAAAGCTCCGAAGGTAAACCTAGTTTCTGTCCTACATGCTTGACACGAAGGGATACATCTTCGCCGTGCTGTACTAAGCTAGTTGCCGCTTCTGTTAGACAGAATTCGTCAAACTCGTCATCACGCGGTTCCGTTCTCGGCGACGAGACAGAAAGTCGTGCAACCTCTTGACGCGGTTTCTTGATGAGTGGCTCAATACTCTGCACAAAATCAGGCCATGTAGAGCTCTCCCACCCCAACGGACTCTTGCATGTGGCGAGCTTGACAAGAATCTCACTAATAGATTCCTGAATATCGTTACTCGCGCTATTTTGAGAAGTGTCATTGACTTCGAGGACAGAATCCACTTGTTCGCTAAGATTTCGGCCACAGAGCCGCTTAATAGCATCGGCATCTAATGGAAGCCCAGATAATTCGAGTGACCTATCCTGAACTGTAGTGTTTGAGTCAGGATTCCATCCAAATTCGTCCATGAGACCTGCATCAACTGCAACGATTATGTGATCACCTGGTCTCAATTCGCTTGAATTCACGATCTCATCAATCAGTCCGTCATTTTTTAGTCTTCGAAAGTGCTTTCCCTCTAACGCTTGGCGCGCTTCAACCAACGGTACGTCTATAGCCTCACGGTCGTTCCATCTGGGCCACAATCGCTCTTGCGGAGGAGGAGTGTATGCACGCCAGATCACGGTAACCGTATTTGTCGTACTAGAGATTCCGCTGAAATACGGTTCTACAGGTGCTTCTCCTTCCGGTGGAGTGGTCGTTTTAGTCCACTCATACAACAACGCTGGGAGAACTTCCGGTGCGCGATTCGGTGTATCTGTTGGTGGTCCGAGAACCGACGTAATCGTTTTGGAAGTCAGGTCGATCGTTGACTTACCCGATTCGTTGTGCCCCTTTAAACGATTTAAAACAGTTAACGGTTCATTCTCATAGACAGGCCATGTTCCTTGATTGGTGTTCCCCTTTTGTATTGTGCGCGTAGGAGGTGTATGCACGTAGACAGCGCGGGAATTTACAGACCGACCAAGTCGGTTCAATCTACCTAGTCGTTGAGTAAGAGCACGGACGCCACATGCTTCGGTGACGAGAAAATCTGCGTCAATATCTGCACCAACTTCCAAGGTCTGCGTAGAAACGACGACAATATGTCGAGAACGCGCCTTGTCTGGTGAACGGGTCGCGGACATACCGGTATCGGGATCAAGGATTTGATCTCTGATGCGGTTTGCCTCACTTTCTCGGACAAGCCCGGTAGAGAGCAGGATATGGTCGTTCGGAATCTTCTTATTTATGATCTCAAACGTTGCTCGCGCCGTACGAGGTGTATTACAGAACACAAGAAAAGATGATGGGCTTTTCGACTTCTTTAAGAGACCTAATAATGCCTCGGCAAGTCGTCCTGCCAAATCACCCTTAGCGACGACTAACTGGATCGGTTTTTGGGCTTCTAGTCTCTTTCGAACTTTTGGGTGTGCTCGGTCTTCATCATCCAGATCAAATCGGTCACCCCCATCCGGATTGCCTGTTGCTGTTAACGAAACTACGAGAGGAAGTGTGCGTTTACTGTTGAACCACGGTTTGGCGTTTGTGAAGCACGCATGAGCGTCAGCCACTATTTTTTTTAGGTGCGATACAAGGTGTGCTTCGTCAAGCAGCACTAAGCTATCTGTCCCGGCCATTCCCGCGTCGACCGATAGCCGACTACCATGGACTCCATATCCTCTGAATAGAAATCTAGAACCGTACATGGGAAGAGTGCACAGAATCACAGTCGGTCGTGCTGGGTCTGTTGGTGAGCGCGATGTCAAGCCGCCGCGCAAACTAATAACATCCAATGGTCGAACGGTGGGATTTACCCAAAGGGAACGGAGTCTATCCGCGATCTGACCAATGACGACAGACCGAGCTTGTGTTAATTGACTGTTGCTTGTGTCGTGAAGCGTATCCGCGATCTTCTTAGCATGTTGTGCCGTCGAGTCTACGAGTAAACGTCGATTCACAACCCACCAGATACGCGTTGGTGCAGTGCGAGATTCAGGTTTTCTATCGGCCTGGGAGGCTAACCACCAAATTGCTATTTCGAGGCACGCGGTCTTACCTAATCCAGTCGGTATACCGATCTCACTGGGCCAACTCTCTGTGCGTTCGACGTATTGAGCTAGTCGTGTTTGCCAAGGGAACGGTGCACGGTCGTTTAGCGCTTGATAAAAATCGTTGAAGGAGGGAAGTGGAACGTTCATGGATTTAACTTCAACTCTTTGCGTCAGGTGATCGGCACACAAAGGCCAAATCCTCGTTGACGGCCGGCTCCCACAACAATCGGACCTGATATAGGTTCTTTAAATTGGAACACGGCGTGTGAATAGGGTTTAGCGTCTCTGGAAGATCGGTTCACCTCCGTTGGTGAAAGATCTACTGCCCCAGGTACTAATGGCGTACGTGACGAAAAAAAGGCGCAAGGTTCCGCCAGACCGGCGTTACGGCACCATCGTTTTGCTTCTTCTAAAGTTGCGGCACCGTAGCGTTCATGAATCACGGGGAAAGCCGTTATCCACGTTTTAGCGGGGCCTTGCCAGCGTTGAGGATTCGTCGACCACAGTTTCTTTGTACGTACTTCGTTTTCTTCCACGGTCACGTTAATTTCTGTTCCTACCAACCTGTCAATTGAAAGGACAGCGTCCCGAATCCGCATCGATCGTACTTGATCAATATCGGGTGGTAACCAAAGCGCTAATCCGTGAATGCGGCCGCGTGAATACTGTGAACCAACGTCTGGCAACGCGAGATAACGAGCTATCTCGTAACCAGTTCTTGCATAACCATGACCATGTAAGACGTTTGGAGGTTCGCCGTGAACTCGCTGGTAGCAACTAAGTACCGCTTTCTTAAAGAGCATCGTCAGATCAGAGATTCTTCGACCCGAAAGAGCGGGAAGTACTCGCAACCAGATCAGAACACCTCCACGCGAGATGTTTTCTTGTTTTCCGCTAGATCGATATCTTGTACGATGATTGAGAGTAGAGAATTGAGCGCGGCTGATGGAAGAACCATGGTCTGTCCAAGCGTCGAAAAGTCGATCAAGCGTTTCTAGGTCTCCTTTACGTGGTACACCAATCCGAGTATTCCCGTTCGGGTCTGGAGTCCATTTACCTGACGGTAATCGGTTTGGGAGATGATCGCTAACCCGGATTCTTACTGGAGAATCGGAGGTTCCAAGATAGCCGATTCGCGCTGCACGACGTGCGAGCGCTCTCATCGTGTTTTCATTTTGAGCTGAATCCGTCCAGCTATACACTACCTTTGGATCTGAAAGCGCAATCTTTACACCCTCCCTATATTGCGTTCCTTTCCTTGCAACATATTCCTGATGTGTGTTCTTGACTGCGCGACCCGAGTGTTCTACAACGAATCTGGGATGGAGACCTTGATGCGATGGATGCGATTGGGCATAGATAACAGGTGGTGGTAGGCTTTCCATCCATTCGAGTTCCTTACCACTTGTTACGCGAGAGATATCTCGAGTCCCATCTGCAGCAACGAATGCCGAAAAAAGACGCGCTGGTGAAGGAGGCCATTCGCCTCGAAGCTGGTTGCCAGTTATCGCTGTACCGTCTGGATCACCACGAAACGTTCGATGCAGAAATTCAACACTTACGACGATCATGAATCTAACGCAGGCCAAGTGGAACGGATGGCAGCTGCGAGATTCGCTCTTGGAGTTAGACGAACTGGGTTGTCTGTCCAACCATCCAGCGGGACATCGTTTTCTGCGGCGTGCTCTCTCGCGTCGTGTAATAGCTGAGCGGAAGCATCAGCGGTCCCAAGATCGATGGTTTCGTCTTCGTCGGCACCAAGCCATATTGCCGATACCTTTCTTGGTCTGAGTTCGGCTCCGGACCGAAGCGCAAATCCACGTCCAAACGCAAGTTGATACGCGTGAATCCCTAACGCAACCACGAGGGTTCGCATCGCTGCGTCTGCTGATGGCGAAGCGACTGAGCCGAGGGATGTTCGACGTAGCTGTGCGAACGACAAAGTAGACCGTTGTGTTACTCGAGAAAATGACACTGGCGCCGCAGGTGCGGCATTTGGTCCGTCGCTACGCATGAAGGGAACCTGTCCATGTCCGATTTCCGAGAGTTTGTCTTTCTTACCATCTTGAACCAAAATGTCTTCGCCGATCCCCCAATCCGTTCGATCATTTGGATTCGAGCTTATGTCGTCGTCGATATTAAGGTTAAGTTCGTCTCCTTTTAATCCGAAGACTTTTGTGGTCGTAGTAGCGGGATGCCATCCGATGATTTCGGACACCTATGCACGCGCATGCTTAGTGTTCTGTCGTTTTTTCCCGAGATGTGATTGCCAGAACCCGTACAAAAGTGCTTGCGGAAACCAAGCAACCAAGGGTCCGCATGAGTGCGCCGTCGCATTGAAAATCGAGTTCCCTAGGTCTGTCTTGAGAAAATCTTGGCCATTCAGTGATGAATCACGCAAATATGCGTCGGCGTTGCGATGCGGGAATTTGAGACTCGATAGCTCACGAGGCAGATGGACCGGCAATTGCGGTATCTCTGAGAAGTCGAGTAGGAACTCAGGTATACAAAGCTCGTGCCGCTGTTTATGAAGCGCGTCTTCAAGTCGATTAGCTTGTGACGGGACGTTGTCGATCACGATGACGTCAGCCGGTTCTTGTTCTTTTGGGTTTTCCCACCGTCGATCATGTTGATACACCCCACCTTCATACATGGCCGGTTTGATCGTCCCCCCACGTCCCGAGAGTGGTTCAAGTTCCGTATCAATACGAATGCCGTCGTCGAAAGAATCGTTTGCGCATCCAGCGAGAATTTTTGTAAGGTCGATTTGACTTGGCATGCTCCCTCCTAATGGTTGGTACTTTAACGTACGTTAACAGTATACGTGTGCATTTTATACCATATTTACATTATTTTTGTGAAATCTATTACTATAGCGATATATTGATGGTATATAGTGTGAACATCGAGCTATATATGAGAATTTATTGCGAACAAAGGTTCCGAGAACCGAGGATATGGTCCGCATAGGTCAGTTCAACGAATTCAAGAAATATACGTTCCGCGGCGACGAATGGCTTGCGAAGCTAGGGCAACATGACCCGTGGTGCGTTGTGACCAACGGAAATTTCACCTTGCAATTTCATCGGAGACATTGCCCTAATGTTGCACTGAACATCGTAATATCTGCAAATGGGACAGAGGGCACCAGTGGGCAATTGGACGGCGCGGATGATCGAAGAGAGTTACGAACTTGTGATAAAGTTAATGGCTAGTTGAAGAACCTTCTTACTAGCTCTTTGGTGCTGCTAGATGGATAGCGTGGCAACGAAATGTGGGTCGACGCATCGGGTCGAAATGGATCGATTCAAGCAGATTTACGCGACATTCGTTGAATTTATAGGGCGACTCTGTCTGCGTCTTTCGAGGCATCCTCTCAAAACGCTCGTAGTAATATCGATCGTATTCATTGCGGAAAATGCTTGGGCAGCAAATGAGTGGGTGATCCAGGGGCAGATACATGGAATAGATAGCAACGAAGGCGTTTGGGTTGGGATCGTTTCTGGCGAGCCTTCATATCAAATTGGAGTGCGAATACCTCACGACGATTTCGAATTAGACGAAACACCTCAGCATAGGAACCAATGGACGTATTCGCGCACTGGCGATTTCAAAATCAAAACCGACGTTGAAGAAGAAGCCGTACTTTTAGTTGTTGCAAAGAACAGAATCCCGATTGAAATCCCATTACACTCAGAGGATGACGAACTCCCAATAGAGGTGAGAGTATCTAGTGGAATTGGTCTTAAAGGCCTTGTTCGAAGCGGAAACGGGAAACCGATTGTCGGAGCCAAAGTATCCGTGCAATCGGGTGATAGAAGCCATCGCATCCCGTTATTTGCACTACCTACGTGGGAAACGGCAAAAGACGGATCTTTTGAGCTAGCAGGTCTTAAAGAACATCGTCATTTCACGTTAGCCGTGACGGCTGACGGCTATGCACCATTGATATTACAAGCAACCAGAATTCGCGAAGGTAATAGCTCTATGCTTGAAATCGAGCTCGAAAAAGGCTACTTTGTTTCGGGCAAGGTAGTCTCGAAGGATGGTGAAGGGCTTCCCGATCTCAAGGTCTTCGCATCATGGTCTCGCGACGCCGTTGACGTCGTTGAGGTGGATGGAAAGCTAACGGTTAAAGGCGGTAGAGGATGGAACAGCTACGACACAGGTACAAGAACCAATTCTGATGGCTCATTTCGCATGGGTCCGTTCGCAAAGGGAACGACAGGGAGGCTCTGGGCTGATTTAGCATCAGTCGGTTCAGTGATAACTCAGAGAATCTCAGCTCCCTTTGACGACTTGATTCTCAGACTTGATCAGGAAAACGTGCGAGGACGCGTTCTGGATAAAACGACCGGCGCACCGATAGAGGATTTTTGGGTGAGTATGTGGGCAGGTGAAAGAAGGTCGCACTCGGTTGAAGCAAGCAATGGGGTTTTTGACTTACCCGTATATGCAATTGAAGCTGATGGAACTGAGATCACAATAAGTGCGCGCGGGTATACCCCATGGAAGCGGTTTATGTTCAGGGGTTCGAGAGGCGAATACGATCTAGGAGACGTTACGCTAGAACGGGAACGAACAATACGAGGTACCGTGCGCGATGCTGATACCGGTGCACCCATCGAGAATGTGTTGATTGAAGGCGTGACAGAGCGGAGCCACGACCCATACAAGGAACCATATCGAAACAATTGGTCTGCCAGCGGTATGACCCAGTCGGATGGAGCGGGGGAGTTCACACTGGATCACGTCAGTCCTGACGTCAAGAGCCTTTACCTGATTGCTGGTCGTGGCAGATTTGCGTCAATTGACCTTCCAGCTGGCGAAGAAGAGATCGAAATCGAGTTGGATTTCAGTGGGATACTCGAAGGCTCACTCATCCGACTTGATCGTACCCCTGTCGAAGGTGTGATCGAGATAAAAGGTTCAAGTTGGTGGTTGCCTTGGAAAATTAAAAGTGATGGGTCATTCCGGATCGAAGGGCTTACACCTGATACGTACACCCTTGCCGCCGAGACCGATGCCGGATTGGTAGAAACGCGAACAGTGACCCTTAAGGCGAACGAACGTGTAACTGAATTCGAATTACTCGTGCAACCCGGTTGGACAGCAAGGGGCACTATCTCGGGATTAGAAGGGATCGAGTACGTCGAAATCACGGCTGAGGACTCCGATGGACGAGATCTAACGCGCAAAGGCTTTGGCAACGGTGAGTATGCCATTCACGGGCTACCGCCACAGGTCACGTTAATAGCGCGCAGTTCCTCGGGACATACTTTGGTAAGAGAGTTTATAGGTGGAAACGACCTAGTACCCGCGATAGATTTTCACATCGAAAACGAATCCGGACTAACGGGATGGCTCACTTCGGGAGGTAAACCTCTGCGAGGTATGTTGCTACAAATTGAACCGGATAACGCAAATGCGGTAACGGCGAATGTAACGACAACAGATTCGGGGCGCTATGAGGCGCGCCGGTTGGCAGAAGGTAGACATGTCATTCATACCGAGACCGGGCATTCGTTTGAAGTAGACATTAACGGGGACACGGTGTTTGATATCGAGTTGCCTCAGAACTCATTGAGTGGATTTGTTAGAAGCAAGAGCACAAGGTTACCAATAGGCGGCGGTTTAGTGAAGTTAGTGCGAACGGATTCGATAGAGAATGTGCGACCGATCGAACTAACCAAAAGAGTTGGTAGCGACGGGTCCTTTCTTTTCGAAGGTCTCATTGCGGGTACATACGAAGTTCTAGTTGAGCACCCGCATGCAGACACGGTATCCACTCGTACGCAGATATCGGGATCGGAGACCGTCGATCTGACGGTTGTGTGTGCAAATACCAACGAGTGTTTTGACGGACCACGTGACGGGAGTAGGTTGAGTAGCGCTCGTTTTTGAATTGATAGAGGCGAGTCCATACCAACCAAATCCGATTAAATTTCTTTCACGGTGTAGCAACGTCGATACCGACGCCAGCCTAACGTAGGGCAAAATCCATTGGTGAGAGTAAATCAAAGCCACTCAGGTGATAAGCGCTTTGATGACCTCGCTTGCACTAGTCCTTTGAAGCTAAATAATGAATAACGCAACAACGAGACGCCGGTGCTTATTCAGAAAGCTCGTTATGCAAGGATTCCAGCAGAGCTCGCGGACTCTCGTTCAAGCGATCGAGAGATTTAAATCTTCTGTAGTAGTGAACATTTCCAAGGCGATTACTTTAGTCCTGTGCGTACTCGTCCCCTCTGATGCTTGGAAAGCGGATGAATCGGTTATTCGAGGGCAAGTTCAAGGAATGGAGCGCGCCGAAGGCGTTTGGGTGGGTCTTGATACAGGAAAGCGCATTCTCTCGCACTTTCAGCATGCGCCTTTTGACGATGCGTTTATCAAACAAGAAAGGAACGAAGTAGAGGATTGGATGTTCTCACCTGATGGTGGGTTTGAGTTGAGGTCCGATTTTGAAGAGAGTGTGAACCTTATCGTAATTTCAAAAAACCGAATACCAATCCTGTTTCCAATAACGCCCGATGGAAACGTTCAACCACTACAAATCAATCTGTCACGGGGTATGGAACTCGAAGGCATTGTTCACGATAGCAGTGGCATCCCAATTTCCGGAGCGAAAGTTTCGATTCGACCATCCAGACAAGACTATGAAATCCCTTCATTCGCAATTCCGCAGTGGGTAACAGAATCTGACGGTTCGTTCCGAGTATCTGGATTGAAACGGGGAGAGTTCTTACTCATCGTATCCGCGAATGACTATGCGCCGATTGTTGTTCCGAATTTCGTTGTTCCTGACACGGAGGTCCATCGATTGGAAGTCGAACTCCTCGAAGGTCACTTCGTAACTGGGAAGGTAATTAACGAATACGGAACGCCGACTCCCGCCGTGAGCATCGGTACCAGCTGGACTCGTAGTTACGCAGAGGTAGAAGAGTCGGATGGTGTGATGAAAGTAGGTGGCCAGAATCGGTTCGGTTGGTACTTTCCTCGAACACAAACGTTAGAAGACGGTACGTTTCGTCTGGGTCCGTTCGAGCACGCAACCAACGGATTTATTCGGGCAAATTCCCCCGATTTCGGATCGGCGAGGACAAGTGGGGTATCTGCGCCTAGCGACGGTTTGCACCTTAGGCTTCAAAGGGAAAGGATTCAAGGCCGTGTTTTCGACGCCGCTACCGAAATTCCGATAGAGGAAGTATCTGTGCACCTTTATAACGGCGGAAGCGGCAGGGAAGGAATACAAACGAAGGAAGGTTACTTCGAGCTCCCTGTCGGACCAGTAAGTTCTAGAGAAACAGCTGTTCTTATCGACGCTCCTGGCTACTTCCCGTGGATAGGGCGGTTGTATCAAGGATCGACCGGCATCTACGATTTGGGTAATGTAATGCTGGAGCGAGAACGAACTCTAAAAGGGATAGTGCGAAACGGGGAAGTCGGAACTCCGTTGAAAGAGGTGCATATTCTGAGAGATAGCGCTCAATATGTGGATCGATACATACGTGCGCTATTGAGCAATTGGGGACAGCAGCATCGTGTAATTACGAATGAAAAAGGCGAGTTTTTGCTAAAGAAACTCCCTCGCGATGCGGATCGGCTCAAGCTGATTACGCCTTCAAAACAAGAGCTATCGATTGACATTCGTGCCGATGTAGAGGAATTTGACATTGACTTGCACTTCAACGGTGTAATAGAGGGAGCGTTAGCACTCCCGGATGGCACTACGGTCGAGGGAATCGCCGAATTACGGGGTTCATCTATAACCTCGCGGCCCATTCAGACCGTCGACGGTGTGTTTCGATGGGAGGGATTGAGTCCGGGTAAATACTGGCTAACAGGTGAAACCGAAGCTGGTTTGGTTAAGAGCCGCACTGTTAACCTCGAAGCTGGCGAACGTCTGACTGATATTGATTTGCGTGTTACTCCCGGTGGGTCAGCCAAGGGGACGATCACCGGATTGAAGGGAGATGAGCGAGTGGAAATCGCCGTTAAGGATTCAGAACAGCGAGTGTTGATTAGCAAACGGTTTGGTAACGGTTCCTATGTCGTTCATGGCGTGCCTAACGAGGCGCTGATCAGCGCCAGAACGTCAACAGGACGCTTATCGATTCGGCTTTTTGATAGCGGAAATGAGGAAGGCGGACCCATAGATTTTCGCTTCGACGACGAGTCGGAACTTAGAGGTCTTGTCCTATCTGGTGGCGAACCAGTACAAGGAATGTCCCTGTCTGTGGTTCCGAAAAATGTAAAGCATGTAGCTGGCTATACAACGACCACCGCGTCGGGAAGCTATGTGATTAAAGGTTTGTCGGACGGACCACACGTTGTTAGAACGCCAACGGGATACTCATTTGAGATTGTGATTGATGGTAAAACCATATCTGATATCGAGTTACCACACAACTCGGTCAGTGGCATTGTTCGGAGTGAACAAACGAGGATCCCAATCGGTGGCGGAGTCGTCGTAGTCAACGGATTGGACATTCCGGTATCTAGTGGACCGTCGGTAGGAATAAAGACGATAGGGAGCGATGGGACCTTTACCTTTACGGGCCTTATACCAGGTGACTACGAGATAGAGGTAGTTCATCTACATGCTGAGAAAGTGTCTCTTCGGGTAAAAGTAGAAGGATCGGAGACGATCGAGTTGTTAGTTCAGTGCGCGAATACGCAGGAGTGTAACTACGGAGGATATGGTCCACGACGGACCGTTAAGACTCGATAAGGTTTGTAGTTTAGTTTGAGATAGTGGTTAACGACTTCCGCGGCGGTTTCTCTAACCCGTTGCAACTAAGTTTTTAACCAGCTGATGCGAACGATTCCGCTCGTATTTTTTTGCCGGTGTATTAGTAATCGTGGCTAGATCTAAAGCGTCGAGTCCGCGTTGCGTAATGGCGGAATCTACCTCACCGTAGACGGTGCTACGTTGCTTTGGCTTGCGTCCGGTAGCCTCGATTAACGCAATCATTCGCGAAGGCGACGTTTCTTGGCCGTGTTCTGCCCCGGCAGCACGAGTAATACTTTCGTTCATCAACGTGCCACCGAGATCATTGCATCCTGCATTCAGAGCCGCAAGTATCCCGTCGTGCCCAAGCTTGACCCAGCTTGCTTGTATATTGGTGATGTGTGGATTGAGGGCGATGCGTGCAACAGCGTGCACCAAAATCGCTTCTCGGAACGTCGGACCACGCCGCGCCCGACCCTTTAAGTAAAGCGGCGCCTCCATGTGCACGAACGGAAGTGGAACGAATTCGGTGAATCCACCAGTTCGCTTCTGAAGTTCGCGAATCCGAAGCAGATGCCGTGCCCAGTGTTTAGGTTGGTCGACATGGCCGTACATGATCGTCGCCGTTGTTCGAAATCCCACTCGGTGTGCGGTTTCCATGACCTCGAGCCACTGGTCAGTATTGATTTTGTCCGGACAGATCACTGCGCGGACTTCGTCATCGAGAATTTCTGCTGCGGTTCCCGGTAATGTACTTAAACCCGCTTCTTTTAGCCGAACGAGATACTCGTCAAGTTGTAGATTCGAAGTAGCCGCTCCCTGCCATACCTCTAATGGCGAGAAGGCATGGATGTGCATTTCAGGTACGGCTTGCTTGACTGCTTTCAAGATATCGATGTACGTTGCGCCGGTGTACTCAGGATGAATTCCACCTTGCATGCACACCTCTGTTCCACCTCGTTCCCATGCCTCCAGCGTACGGCGCTGGATTTCTTCGTGACTTAGGTCGTAAGGGCGTCCGCGCAGGTTTTCTGCAAGTTTTCCTTTCGAAAATGCGCAAAACTGACACTTGAAGTAGCAGATATTGGTGTAGTTGATGTTGCGGTTAACGACGTATGACACAACGTCACCGTTATGTTTTTGACGCAGTTGATCCGCAGCTTGGACCACGGCGCTAAAGTCGTCTCCTCTAGCCTGAATTAATCGGACGATTTCCGCTTCCGTTAGATTTTCCTCGTCTTCGGCGCGCGATAGGATGGATGAGATGTCGCTTGAGACGGTTGTCGGTGTTGTTTGGATTCGCTCTAATACTGAAGCTGGCGGCAGGGATTCATCACCAGGGCACCAGTCGTCCGTTCGCGGTAAGCCTTCGCCATCGACTCGATCTAGAACATGGCTACGCAACGGTGGATCTACCCAAGTCTCGAATTCATGAACGTAGTGAGGATAGATCGTAAGTCTTTCATGTAGCTCCTTGCCTGCTGCAGCAGTTTCACGAGCTAGTTCATCAAGATGAGGCCATGGCGCTTCTGGATTTACGAAATCGGGTGTCAGTGGCGACACGCCACCCCAATCATTGATTCCTGCGGATGCGATTTGCTGAAGCACGCCGGGGCTTAGGTTTGGCGGCGCCTGGATACTCATCTCGGAGCCGAAAATGATCCGTGCGATCGCGATGGTCCAAAGAAGCTCGTTCAGATCGGGTTCTGGTGCACTGCGCATCTTCGTACCAGGCTTCGCTCGGAAGTTCTGCACGATAACTTCTTGGATGTGACCGTGTCGTTCCTGCGCTTGACGAATCGCTAATAATGACTCGATTCGCTCTCTGCGGGTTTCCCCGATACCGATAAGAATCCCCGTAGTGAATGGGATTTTCGCAGCGCCAGCATCGTTAAGCGTTTGTAAGCGCACGGCAGGATCTTTATCAGGCGATCCGTAGTGAGGCATCCCCTTCTCTGTTAAACGCTTTGAAGCCGATTCCAACATGATCCCCATCGAGAACGACACTTGCCGGAGGTCAGCCATCTCCTCAGGCGTCATATTGCCGGGATTCAGGTGGGGTAACAATCCTGTTCGTTCATAGACCGCTTTCGCCGCGTCGCGTAAATACTCAAGCGTGGTGGCGTAGCCGTGATCAGCTAACCACTCTCGAGCTGCACGATATCGCAGTTCCGGTTTTTCACCCAACGTAAAGAGCGCTTCTTTACAACCGGCTTTGGCGCCACTCTGGGCGACTTCCAGCACTGCATCGAGTTCCATAAAAGGGTTATCGAGTTTGGATGGCGTTTGCGCGAATGTGCAGTAGTGGCAAACGTCGCGGCACAAGTGCGTGAGTGGTATGAAGACTTTCTTCGAGTACGTGATCAGATTGAGAAAGCCTTGATCACGGAGTTCTGCGGCTACGTCGGCGAGTGCGTCAGTTTCCTCGAAGTCTGCCAATGCGAGTGCGTCTCTCGTCGAAGGAAGTTCGCCGAGTCGAGCTCGTTGCAGAATGGTGTCCACAGGTGTAACCTGCGAAGCCGTGGTCATGGTGGAATCGTGTCCGAGGAAGCGCGCATTATGCGTGGCGCGAAGGTCAAGCGAGGTTGACGTTTAAGCGCCGGTCAGTTGAGCGGATGCAGAAGTAAGTTTAGACAGCTCATTATCCTTCCCAACCTTGATAAATGGATGAATCTACGTATCTCGATGAGAAATAAATCGTCATGAAGTTACTGATAGCGAATCGCGGAGAGATTGCGATCCGGGTGATGCGCGCGGCGGCGGAGTTAGGCATCGAGACGGTGGGGGTCGCCCCGGCGGACGACGCGGGC
Organism: Gammaproteobacteria bacterium; assembly: GCA_026707905.1. GTDB lineage: Bacteria > Pseudomonadota > Gammaproteobacteria > Pseudomonadales > Azotimanducaceae > Bin55. The sequence goes on from JAPOVY010000046.1 coordinate 15,161, forward strand.
GCGCTGCACACGGGCAAGGCGGACGCGGTGGTTCCGCTGGACGGCGTAGGCGCGGCAGCCTATCTGGATATGGCGCAGTTGATCAAGGCGGCGCAGGACACGGGTTGCGACGCAGTGCATCCGGGTTACGGCTTCCTGTCGGAGAACGCGGCGTTCGCGGAACAGTGCGAGGCAGCGGGTTTGACCTTCGTTGGACCGCGGGTCGAGACGCTGCAGTTGTGCGGCGACAAGGCGCAAGCGCGTGCGACCGCAGCGGCGGCGGATGTGCCGATCATTCGGGGCATCGACCATGCGGTCACGGTGGACGAGGCGCGCGCGTTTTTCGCCGAGCTCGGCGACGGCCGGGCCATGATGATCAAGGCGCTTGGCGGCGGTGGCGGTCGTGGTTCCCGCATGGTGGCGGACGCATCTGAGGTGGACGCGACCTACGAACGGTGTGGGTCGGAAGCGTTGGCGGCGTTCGGCAACGGTGAACTCTATGTTGAGGAGTTCATCCAGCAGGCGCGGCACGTTGAGGTGCAGATTCTGGGGGATGCGAGCGGTGCGATCACGCATCTTGGTGAACGCGAATGCAGCGTACAGCGGCATTTTCAGAAGATCATCGAAGTCGCGCCAGCCCCGGCGCTGGACAGCAAGGTTCGCGCTGCGATTCTTGATGCGGCGGTGCGCTTGGCCAAGCATATTGGGTACTGCAACGCGGGCACGTTCGAGTTTTTGGTCGATGTATCGGGTGCGGCGAAGGCGCAGCCGTTCGCATTCATCGAGACCAACGCACGACTGCAGGTCGAACATACGGTGACCGAGGAGGTCACGGGTGTGGACATCGTGAAGGCGCAGTTGCAGCTTGCGGCAGGTGCGACGCTGGCGGAGCTAGACCTCGATGGTCCGCATGAACCGCGCGGTTACGCGATCCAGGCGCGGGTGTGCATGGAGGCGGTGGGCGAAGACGGCACGTTTCGTCCGGCGAGCGGGACACTGACGGCGTATGAGGCGCCGAGTGGTCCGGGGATACGGACGGACGGTTTCGGTTACAGCGGCTACGAGACGAGTCTGAACTTCGACTCGCTGTTGGCGAAGGTAATCGGCTATGCGCCGACGGGCGGACTAGAGGCGGCGGTGGCGCGGACGACACGGGCGTTGAGCGAGTTCCGGATCGAAGGGGTGGACACGAACGTCGGGTTCTTGCAGAACATCCTGGCACATCCGGATTTTGTGAGTGGGGCGGTCCATACGCGGTTCGTGGATGAGCACATGGCGACCCTCGCTACCACCGATTCCCCGCGTCGCTTCGTGCTGCCGGAGGGTCACGAAGTTGCAACTAAGGCAGACGGCTATGCTGGCGCTCGTGTCGAAGATGCTCGCGACCCGTTGGCACTGTTCACTCACGACAGTCAGGTAAAGTCGCAAGAGAGTGAGACGGAAGAAGAACCAACAGGACCGGTCGCGGTAATTGCACCTGTGCCAGGATCGGTTCTTAGCGTCGACGTTGCGGAAGGCGATGACGTTTTAGCAGGTCAACCCATAGCGACCATTGAATTACTTGAATTGGAACACGTTGCTCGTGCCGAGACGAACGGGCAAGTAAATGCTGTCGTTGTCTCGAAGGGTGACTCTGTTGCGTACGGCGACACTCTGATTGAGATCGACGTATCCGATGATGATCGTCAGTGGCATGAAAAATCTGAGGAGTCTGCTCTCGATTCTCCACGGAGCGATCTCGAGCTTTTAGACCATCGTCGCACGTTCATCCTCGATGACTTTCGAGCGGAAAAGATCGCGCGACGCCACGGGAAAGAACAGCGGAGTCCACAAGAAAACATCGCCCACCTTATGGACGGGACGTTTCGTGAATACGGTCCATTAGTCACTGCAGCGAGTTGGCAAGACCAACAGTGGTTGCGAGAAACAACACAAGCCGATGGCTTAGTGATGGGCATCGGCTATATCAACGGTGATCTATTTCCGCCAGAACAGTCACGAGCTGTGGCGGTGCATTACGACTACATGGTTGTAGCGGGTACGCAAGGCGGTCGCGGCCACTACAAACAAGATCGAATGTATGAGCTAGCTGGTCGTTATCGCATGCCATTGGTTTTATTTGCGGAAGGAGGCGGAGGACGACCAGGTATCAGCGGCGGCGAACGGGCACAAGTCCAAGATCTAGCGATCGAGACGGGTCTGCGTAAACCAGGTCAAGAACCGCCGCGATCCCGCCGATCAAACGTCGACGTCGCTGGCCGTGGCGGCGGTGGCGTACCAACCGACTCGTATACGTTCACGAAACTATGCGATCTGAGTGGTCTCGTCCCTCTCGTGGGCGTTAATTCCGGTCGTTGCTTCGCGGGGAACACGGTCATGCTCGCTTCTTGTGACGTGATCATCGCAGCGAAAAACTCCACCATCGGTCTTGGTGGACCAGCGATGATCGAAGGCGGTGGTCTTGGCATCTATACCCCGGAAGAAGTCGGTCCGATGTCGTTCCAGGTACCGAATGGCGTCGTAGACATCCTCGTCGAGGACGATGAAGACGCCATAGAGACGACAAAACAGTATTTATCGTACTTCCAGGGCGCATTCGCTGATTGGGAAGCTCGAGACCAAGTGCAATTGCGACAGGTTGTACCGGAAACGCGAAGTGCCGTCTACAACATGCGTGACATCATCGAGACACTCGCTGACGAAGGCTCGATCCTTGAGATTCGGGAGAAATTTGGTGTCGGCATCATCACGGCATTTCTGCGCGTCGAAGGCATGCCGATTGGCCTTATCGCGAACAACCCTAGTCATCTTTCGGGTGCGATCGACAGTGATGCTGCTGATAAAGGCGCCCGATTCCTACAGCTTTGCGATTCCTTTGACATTCCTGTTTTGTCATTGATGGATTGTCCAGGGATTGCGTTAGGACCAGATTACGAACGGAACGCGTTGCTCAGGAAAGTTGGTCGATTGTTCGTGACCGGCGCGAACATGACCACGCCTTTCTTCGGTGTCGTGATCCGAAAAGCGTACGGGATGGGAGTCCGCGCGATGTGCGGAGGTAGCTCCCTTGAGCCGTTTTTCACGGTTGCATGGCCAACAGCGGAATTTTCCGAAATGTCCATCGATGGACGTGTCAATCTGACCTACGGGGAAGAGCTGGAACGTATCAATTCTGAAAGTGAACGTGACGTGGTTTTTGAACGACTATTGGACGCGCACGTGGATCGAGTTCGAGCGGTGAACGCAGGAGGTACAAACTACGGTATCGATGACGTCATTGATCCGGCCGACACGCGAGCTTGGATAGCACAAGGACTCAGGAGCGTACCTCCGGTTGGTCCTCGTAAAGAAAAGAAGCGACCGAACATAGATACGTGGTAGTGGTGGGTCGCGGAAAGGCGGATTTGACGATATGAAGTTACTGATAGCGAATCGCGGAGAGATTGCGATCCGGGTGATGCGCGCGGCGGCGGAGTTAGGCATCGAGACGGTGGGGGTCGCCCCGGCGGACGACGCGGGCGCGCTGCACACGGGCAAGGCGGACGCGGTGGTTCCGCTGGACGGCGTAGGCGCGGCAGCCTATCTGGATATGGCGCAGTTGATCAAGGCGGCGCAGGACACGGGTTGCGACGCAGTGCATCCGGGTTACGGCTTCCTGTCGGAGAACGCGGCGTTCGCGGAACAGTGCGAGGCAGCGGGTTTGACCTTCGTTGGACCGCGGGTCGAGACGCTGCAGTTGTGCGGCGACAAGGCGCAAGCGCGTGCGACCGCAGCGGCGGCGGATGTGCCGATCATTCGGGGCATCGACCATGCGGTCACGGTGGACGAGGCGCGCGCGTTTTTCGCCGAGCTCGGCGACGGCCGGGCCATGATGATCAAGGCGCTTGGCGGCGGTGGCGGTCGTGGTTCCCGCATGGTGGCGGACGCATCTGAGGTGGACGCGACCTACGAACGGTGTGGGTCGGAAGCGTTGGCGGCGTTCGGCAACGGTGAACTCTATGTTGAGGAGTTCATCCAGCAGGCGCGGCACGTTGAGGTGCAGATTCTGGGGGATGCGAGCGGTGCGATCACGCATCTTGGTGAACGCGAATGCAGCGTACAGCGGCATTTTCAGAAGATCATCGAAGTCGCGCCAGCCCCGGCGCTGGACAGCAAGGTTCGCGCTGCGATTCTTGATGCGGCGGTGCGCTTGGCCAAGCATATTGGGTACTGCAACGCGGGCACGTTCGAGTTTTTGGTCGATGTATCGGGTGCGGCGAAGGCGCAGCCGTTCGCATTCATCGAGACCAACGCACGACTGCAGGTCGAACATACGGTGACCGAGGAGGTCACGGGTGTGGACATCGTGAAGGCGCAGTTGCAGCTTGCGGCAGGTGCGACGCTGGCGGAGCTAGACCTCGATGGTCCGCATGAACCGCGCGGTTACGCGATCCAGGCGCGGGTGTGCATGGAGGCGGTGGGCGAAGACGGCACGTTTCGTCCGGCGAGCGGGACACTGACGGCGTATGAGGCGCCGAGTGGTCCGGGGATACGGACGGACGGTTTCGGTTACAGCGGCTACGAGACGAGTCTGAACTTCGACTCGCTGTTGGCGAAGGTAATCGGCTATGCGCCGACGGGCGGACTAGAGGCGGCGGTGGCGCGGACGACACGGGCGTTGAGCGAGTTCCGGATCGAAGGGGTGGACACGAACGTCGGGTTCTTGCAGAACATCCTGGCACATCCGGATTTTGTGAGTGGGGCGGTCCATACGCGGTTCGTGGATGAGCACATGGCGACCCTCGCTACCACCGATTCCCCGCGTCGCTTCGTGTTGCCGGAAGGATATGAGGAAACAGCCGTTGTAGAGGAGACCGCGGAACACGCTATTGGACCCCCAGGCTCTGTTGGGCTAGTCGCACCCATGCAAGGAACCATTGTTGGTATCGATGTGGCGCTTGGACAAGATGTCCGAATTGGTCAAACCGTAGCAGTGGTTGAAGCGATGAAGCTCCAACACGACATCCGTGCAGATCGTAATGGCGTTGTTTGTGCGGTTTCTATGTCAGAAGGCGATGTGGTTCGAGAAGGATTTCCGATCGTGTTTATCGACCCGGTAGACAGCGGTGGTGGAGCACTTGAAGTTGATGAAGGCATCGATCTCGATGCAATCCGCGGCGATCTTCAAGAACTGAATGAGATGATTGAGGGTCGATTAGATCCTGCCCAATCGGATGCGGTAACTGCTCTACGCGAGCAGAACCGACGCACGCCACGCGAGAATATCGCCGATCTTATGGACTTCGGTACCTTTAAGGAGTTTGGTCCTGGTGTGGCTGGTTCAGCGGAGGGTGGAACCATCATCGGGTTTGGCAGCGTAAACGCGGATCTTGTCGGAGAAGATCAAAGCCGCGTCGCGCTTGTTTACAGCAACAACGAGTTCGCGTCGTATACGCACGGTCACTATCGCCAAGAGCAAGTTCACGAGCTGGCTCACGATTGGCGTGTACCTATCGTGCTTTTTTCGGAAGGTGAAGGTCAACCCGTCGGAGGATTCGGCGGTGTGGGCATGGACGCGAGTGTCTTTACTGAATTCGCCAGACTGTCTGGTTTAGTGCCGCTTGTTGGCGTTAACTTAGGTGATTGTTTTGCTGGAAATGCGGCGCTCTTAGCTTGTTGCGACGTGATCATCGCAACCAAGAACTCAACTATTGGTATGACTGGACCTGGTGTAGTCGAAGCGAGTGGAATCGGCAATCACTCCACATCAGATCTCGGTTCGATGTCCTTCCAAGAACTCAACGGCAATGTTGATATCGTCGTGGAAGACGATAGTGCTGCGATTGAAACAGTTAAGCGATATCTGTCTTACTTTCAAGGCCCTGTATCTGAATGGGAAGCACCTGATCAACGTCGGATGCGCCACATCATTCCCGAGGATCGCGTGAGGGCGTACGTGATGCGCGACATTATCGAAACGCTGGCGGACGAAGGATCAGTCCTCGAAATCCGAAAAGATTTTGGTATCGGCGTCAATACTTCATTCATTCGTGTCGAAGGTCGACCAATGGGCGTCGTCGCAAACAATCCTGCCCATCTGGCTGGAGCAGTCGACAGTCCTGGCGCGGACAAAGGCGCACGCTTCTTCCAGCTTTGTGATGCTTTCGATATACCAGTCGTCGTCTTTATGGATTGTCCAGGGATCATGGTGGGTCCGGACCACGAACGGACAGCCTTGGTGAGGCATGCGGTACGACTTTTCAACATCGGCGCGAATTGCACGGCACCGATGTTTGGCATCATGGTGAGAAAGGCCTACGGGCTTGGGGTTCAAGCGATGATCGGAGGCGCGTCTTCCGTACCATTTCTCAATGTTGCGTGGCCTACTGCCGAGTTTGCCGGTATGAATATCGATGGCGCGGTCAAGCTTTCCGCTCGTCGCGAATTAGCTGCGATTGAGGATCCAGAAGAACGTAAGGCGGCCTACGATCAGCGTGTCGCACAAGGTTACGAGTCGGCTCGAGCAGTAAATTCTGGTGCGCGTTACGTCATTGATCCAGCGGATACTCGCGCATTTATCGTACAAGGTATGAAAAGCCTTCCGCCAAAGGCACCACGAACGACGAAAAAACGACCATACGTTGATACGTGGTAACCGTTGTTCTGTGACGAAAGTGAAGCAGCGTCCAGAACCGTCTCCTTAACTGTAGTTTGAGGGGTGTTGGTCCAGCCTGAGCGACAGTTTTACCAACGCGGACTTTTTGAATCGTCCGGCGTCAGAGATGACTACAACGTGAGTAATCTATCGGGACGGATCGTTTGAATAAAGTGGAGCACAAGGAGAACCATGGAACACGATAGGTACTTTAGTGGAACGATAAAGCGGACATCCGCCGAGTCAACGGTTGCTTGGTCTCAAGAACCTTCGGCATTGAGTCAGCGACCGAACATCGTGATTGTCATTCTCGATGACGTCGGCTATGCGGAATTTGGCTGCTATGGTTCTGACATCGAGACACAAGCGCTGAATAGTCTCGCCACCGACGGTTTGCGATATGCAAATTTCCACGTAACGCCTCTCTGCTCGCCGACGAGAACTTGCCTACTTACCGGGCGCAATCATCACAGCGTAGGTATGAGCAGGGTCGCTGAGATAACGAATGGCTTTCCTAATACACGTGGCTTCGTATCACGAGAGGCGGCAAATTTAGCTGAGATGTTGAGACCACATGGTTACCAAACGTTGGCAGCCGGGAAATGGCATTTGGGATCGATCCACGAAACGAGTCCGGCAGGTCCATATGACCACTGGCCATTGCAGCGTGGATTCGATCGTTTTCATGGCTTTCTGCCAGGGGAGACCAATCAGTGGAATCCAGAACTGATTACGGGGAACGAACGCGTTGAAGCGCCACAAAAGGAAAACTACCACTTTTCGGAAGATATCGTCGATCATTCTTGCAAATGGCTTCGCCAACTAGCATCTGCTAATCCAGAACAGCCGTTCTTTCTATATGTCGCGTTCGCCGCTGCGCATTCTCCGCACCACGCCCCGGTTACGTACGTGGAAAAGTACAAGGGACGATTCGATGAGGGTTGGGATATCGCAAGAACGAAAATCCTGGCGAGGCAGACCGCCTCGGGGCTTCTGCCGGAAGGGCAACGGTTAGCACCGAAGAATCCTGGTGTACAGGACTGGGACGACTTGGATGAAGACGAGAAGCGATTGGCTACCCGATTGATGGAGGTCTATGCTGGGTTTCTAGATCACGCTGACGATCAAATCGCACGACTCCTAGAACAAATCGATGCACTTGGGAAGGGTGACGACACGATTGTGATCGCGATGTCGGATAACGGCGCGAGTCCGTTAGGTGGGCTCCATGGTACGTACGACCACCAACTCCCGCGGAACGGGATTCTCACGAGCGTTGAAGATAACCTCGCTCGTCTAGACGACATGGGCGGTCCTCTCACCTACAACCACTACCCATTTGGCTGGGCAACGGCAGGGAATACGCCGTTCAAGAGATTCAAAGGCCACACGTACGGTGGTGGTGTTCGCGCGCCTCTACTAATCCGTTGGCCGAATGGCATACAAGCAAACGGGGAAACTCGACGCCAGTTCTATCACGTGGTAGACATCACACCAACCTTGATCGACTTGATTGGTGCCCCGCTACCGAACCATGTAAATGGGATCGAGCAAATCCCGCTCCACGGCGTATCGATGGCTCATACCTTCAACGACAACGATGCGCCCACGCGAAAGACCCACCAATACTTCGAGATAGTGGGTCAGAGAGGGATCTGGCAGGAAGGGTGGAAAGCCGTCACGTTTCACCAGAGAGGAGACGATTACGACTCAGATGTCTGGGAACTCTATCACTTGGATAACGACATCGCAGAAATTGACGATCTTGCAGACAAGCATCCAGAAAAGCTTGAGGCACTTAAAGAACTGTGGTGGCAGGAAGCCGAACGCTTCGGGGTGCTCCCACTAGATGATCTGAGTCATAGACCAAGTGCTGGTTGGTGGCCGGAGCCCAAAGATCGGTGGGTTCTTTACCAGGATGCGGTGCTTCCACACCATTTCAAGTCAGGTCCGCGTGTGCGCGGGGTATCGCATCGGATCGTGGCTCGTATCGAGCGCCAATCAACCGATCAAGATGGTGCCATCATCGCGGACGGCGGTAGATTCGGTGGGTGGAGCATCTTCGTTCACCGTAACCGATTGCACTACACGACCAACAACTTTGGTGAACGCTGTCGGACGTTGTCTAGCGCGGCGATTCCACCAGGAGTAGCGACACTCCGCATCGATGTCGTACGTACCGGAGAGGATGAGGGGCACGTTCGGTTCTACATCAATGATGAATCTGGCGGCGAGGGAATTCTCTCGCCGTTTGGCTATCACAACTTCGTCAATGAACCGTTGGAGGTCGGTCGAGACAGTCAAACTCCGGTTGATGATCTCTACGCCTCGCCATTCACATTTAAAGGGAAAATCGCGGATGTCGTGATCGAAGCCTTCGGTACCGAAGTACTAGATCATGAGGCATTGTTAGAAGAGTTAATGACGAGTCAATAAGAGATCATTCCTTCATGCCTAGGTACTAAATATGTGACATATCCTGCTTATCGATATCGGCGAATTGAAAGATAAAGCGTGGCGGATTGAAAGACTGTAGGGTGCAGATTGAAAGGCAAGTGATTTTTAGAGGGATTTCACAGACGATTTAATTAGCGAACATAGCCCGATAGGTATGGATTGAAATGCCCGGAACTCAAACTGAATTCGATCATGAAAAGGCTCAACGGTTTGCCGCGAGAACAGGGCAACAGTTAGCTGCGGCGATAAACTGCTATCTGTCCTATATTGGCGACGATCTAGGGTTGTACAGGACGATCTTGGATCTTGGTTGGACCACAAGTGACGAATTGGCACAAGCTACCGGTCTCCACGAGCGATGGATTAGAGAGTGGTTGAGGCACCAGGCGTGCAACCAACATCTCGACTACGACGTCGAGAAGGATGCATTTTCGCTCAGTCCCGAAGCTGGTACCGTGCTCTGCGATGAGGACAGTCCCTATTACTTCGCGTCTGGCTTTCAGGCATTTGCAGCATTACGCTCGTCCTTGGATCGACTACCGCAAGCGTTCTCTACCGGTCTCGGCATGCGATTTGATGAACATGGACCCGGGTGCGCGTGCGGTATCGAGAAACTCAATAACTACATTCCGAGATTCGAGCTCGTGCAGTCCATACTGCCACAGCTCGACGGAGTTTGCGAGCGTTTAGAAGAAGGAGCGAGGGTCGCAGATGTCGGTTGTGGTGCCGGTCTAGCACTCTTAAACATGGCGAAAGCATTTCCGAGTTCAACGTTTACGGGTGTTGAGATCTCGACTCATGCTATCGAGCGTGCGCGCTCGAATATTGAGGAATGGGGCTTGTCGAACGTGTCGATCCAGGACGCGCGGGAGCAACCGTTAGCGAGTGATCGTTCTTTCGATTTCGTCACGACTTTTGACGTTGTTCACGATACGCCTTTCCCCGACCGTTTGATTGCTGAAATCTATTCAGCGCTTCGGCCTGACGGGACGTGGTTGTGTTCGGACATTCGATCCTTTCCGAAGTTTGCGGATAACTTGGCCGAGAATCCGGGTGCACCATTGTTGTATGGCTTTTCCGTCATGGTTTGTATGTCCTCTGCGATGTCTGAGCCGGGAGGCGCGGGACTGGGAACTTTGGGGTTTAATTCCGAGGTTGCTCAAGAAATGACCGGCGCTGCTGGATTTACCCGTTTTCGAAAACTTGAATACGAAAACGCCATCAATAGTTATTACGAGATTCGGCCTTAGCCTTCTCGTGAGCCCCTGTTAGAGGATGAAGGAACAAGGGTAGCTAGCACGGAGACGATTTCTTTGAACGTCTTGAAGTCTTGGCGAATTTGATTTTCACTATATCCTGAAATACGGGGCACGTGAACGTGTCCCATAGGGACACGTGTTCCTAATTTGGACTGGAGGTTAAGCGCACGATAGCTGATCTCGTTGGATAGGAAATTACCACCAGAACCCGAAAGAGCATCTTTACCTTCGAGCACATCCAAAGAAGTCGCTTCAATTGCGCCATCTTCGACGGTCGAAACGTGACGGTTGTCTGATATACGGGATCGAGATTCAGAACTCATCTTTGACAACATTGCTTCGATCGGTAGCGAAAACTCCCAAAACGATGGTCCGTCTAATGGCGGATCGAACGGATCAGACGATTGAGTTATTGCGACATCTTGATTATCAGGTCGTTTTGCACCTCGGCATTTTGCGGGGAATCGTTCAAGGTCAAACCCCTCCCGTCCCATACTGACCGTCAGTACCAAAGCAGTCACTTCGGACTGAAGAACTATTTTTAACGCCTTTTCAATGCAAAAATCGTCAAAATCAGCGTATCTGACTGGAAAAATCATCGATTTGATCCGCAAATTACCTATTTTTTGGCTATTTAAGGCGAGAACGAAGGCGCCAGATGGATTGCATTGCTGAAGGTTAGTGTCTAAACCAAACGGATCAAACCCAGTGATGATGGCTTGCGGCTGATTGCTTGTTCGATGAGGGTTCAAATTCCTGCTCAACCGTTCGATAGTTGGGACGAATTCACCGATCCGGAGATCAGCCAACGTCTCGTGGAGTAGGAGTCGACCCCAATACAGCGATCGATCATCGAACGTTCTCAATCGAACATCGGTGCAAGCCTCTTCCCACAGTAAAGCGGCGGCTTTGACAACTGTTTGGTGAGGATTAGCTGATTGATCGAGATCGTGTCTTAGACGGTTCGAGATATCTGTGTATCGATCAACGACACTAGGCATGTCCTCACGAGCCAATGGCAGACGCGATAGTTCGACGCTTAGATCTCGTTCAACCAATGGACTTTAGCTGCTACGATGTGAGTAAACCGATGAACTATGTCCACTTTATCCCAAGATTGTGCTCGTCGCTTGTACGGTTAAACCAGTCAACGACTTCGTTGTGATAAGGGATGCCATTGGCGCGTCGTTCAAGGGTTTCCTCGTGTTCGATGAGTCCAGCATAGTAGACTCGATCATGACCAGGTGCGGGGTTCATCTCGACGAGATGCTTCAGGATCTTATCCATATCTTGCTTAAAACTCTCGAGCTCGAGAAATGCGTCGATTTTGAACGCCATCACGAACTGAGACGTAGCGACGCCGCCCGTGAATACACCGGGACCATTGCCGGAAAGAATCCCGGACATGATCTCAGCGATCATGGCGAAGCCATAGCCCTTATGGCTACCGTTCTCTCGCGTGCCACCGAACGGCAGCATATGGAAATTACCGTATTCGGGCGTCTCCACCGCATCCATGATCGGACTGCCGTCGAGATTACAAATCCACCCGGGTTCAAGTTTTGAACCGATGCGACGCGTAAGACCAAGTTTGTTGGCGGCGACTTGCGTGGTGGCAACATCGAATACGAAAGGCGGCATCTCATCGGCAGGCGCTGCCCATGCAATTGGATGTGTGCCGAATGCAGGTTCAGAACCATAGGTCGGAACCATGATGCCACCGCCGGCAGACACCATGCAGACCCCAATCATGTCGTGCTCAATCGCTTGCATGGGATAGTAAGCGAGCATACCGACGTGGCCACATCGTTGCACGCCAACAGCGCCCATGCCGTAGCGTTCAGCCTTCTCGATCGCCATATCCATAGCCTTCGGCCCAACGTGAAGACCAATCCCCAGATCAGCATCTAAGGTCGCGCTTACGGGAGATTCGCGTACGACTTGGACGTTGGGGGTTGGATTTAGTCGACCGTCCGCGTACATTTCGACGTAGCGACGTACCATGTTCGAAACGCCATGGCTCTCACATCCTCGCAGGTCGGCAACGATTAAGACGTCAGCCGCCAGTTCCGCATCGCTGGATGACACGCCCATCGCCTTAAACAACGCGACCATTCCCGCTCTTGCGGAGGATTCTGAAACGAGGACTTGCTCATCTTCAGGAACTAGGAAATGTTTCAGCAAAGGTCTTCCTTAATCGACAAACGAGTGTAACTTGCATCCGTAACCAAGCCCTTTAAATTGGCGAAAACAATATATCGGTGGATATTGTCAGCATCAAACCAACATCGTTTCAGTCAAGTTCGGGGTATTGTGTTGAGATGCTAATCGAGTGATCGACCGCTACGCGTCGTGCTCGATCCGCTTGAATTTCTGGAGGGAATGGCAGTTAAGAGGAACGAGTCCACGATTGGCGCCGCCGCTGTATACAACTTCTGCGACATAGAGATCGCCTTTCGAGTCTGCCCATATTCCGTGTGGCGCAAAGAAATTGCCGGGTTGCACTGGGTCGCTTTCGCCGAATCGATGGATTACGGTACCGTCGAGTTCCATGATGCACACACTTGCGTGCGGCGTGTGCGGCAGAATCTCTGTATTCGGTGGTTTACCTGCGATTTCACCAAGTTCGGCAACATGAAGGATTCCACTCTTGTCGATAAACAGATCGTCGGGTCGTGTCACGTGATCCCACGTATCTAGATGTCCACCGTGGTTGTCGAAGACTTGAATGCGAGAGTTTTCACGGTCCGCGACGTAGATTTGGTTGTCGGCGTCGATGGCGATAGCGTGAGGTAGATTGAACTCGCCGGGACCAGTACCTGGTTCGCCCCAGGAAAACAAGTACTCACCAGAATTGGAGAATTTGTGAACGCGTGCATTGCCGTACCCATCTGCGACAAACAAGTCTCCCATCCTGTCCAAAGCGACGTTAGTCACACGATTGAAAGGACCGCCGCCGTACTGAACAGGCGATTTGCCTGGAATAAATCCAGTGTCACTTGCCTTGTTCTTCTCGCCTAACGTTTGCTTCAATTGACCGTCAGTATCGAAGATGCGTACGGTGTGGTCAAAGTTGTCAGCCGCGAAAACCGTGTCGTCTGGACCGATATACAAGCCGTGAGGATTGGTGAACACACCTTCACCCCACGCAGAAAGGAAGTTCCCGTCCGAATCAAAGACGATCATCGGGTGTTCGCCGCGATTGAACGCGTAGACGCGATCTCTTGAATCGGTTGCTACGCCTGCGACTTCTATGAAGCTCCAGCCTTCTGGTAGTTTCTCCCAGTTACGAATAACTTCGAATTCGATTCGTGCCATCAAGAGCCTCCTCTAACCACACCGGTCGTTGTTTTAACCTGCGAGTTCGTCAACTTTCTCACGTGTCCGCGCGATACTCGCGTTACCGTCATTTACGACGATTGGACGTTGCATACGTTTTGGGTGCTCTTGAAGCGACTCGATGACTGCTTCTTTCGTGACGTAGTCGTTCGAGATTAAGCCTAGCTCACGAAAGTTCTGGTCTTTGCGTACTGTGTCTTTCGAAGGGTCTTCAAGCATGTCGATGATGGCACTCAGTTATGAAGTTGATAAGTCTGATTCGAGATAGCGGACCAGCTCGTAGTTTCTCCTTTTCTCAACAAGTTGTGATACGGTGTTTCTGCACTTGGAGCAGGATGGGTTGAAGCAGATCTTCATTAGTGTTTAGCCTCGATATAAGTATGCGGTATTAGACGATCGTCTCCATATGGTAACGACAGCTGCCGAGTCGAGTCAGCGAAGTTTCGTTTCGGCTAGCCGTTCTCTAAGTTCCAGACGATAAAGCGATATAGACATCGTTGTCAGCGTCTAGCGGCGATAGGGTTTTTGAGTGAGAGAGAACGCATTTGAACCTCAATGCGTACCCTCTAGAGACAATCGGTAAGCGACCACATAATCACCTCGACCTTCGCCTTCAGTTAGGCTACCTCCCGCGGTCACCACAACGTAGTCGGCGCCTTCATATCGATAGCCCATCGGCGTGGCATGTGCGCCGGCGGGAAGTAGGCTAGACCAAATCTCCGCTCCATTCTTACCATCAAATGCATAGAGCTTGTTATCGTTTGGAGTGGCGAAAAACACCACTCCGCCTTGCGTGACCATTGGACCTCCGAACGTGTAGTAACCCCATTGAGCGCCTTCTTCGGCGACATCGCGCCAGGTGATCGAACCGATAGTACTCTCCCACTTCACTTCCCCTTCGTCAAGGTCTACAGCGACGAGCGTCGACCAGGGACCTTTAAGGCAAGGGAGATCGTCATAAAAAAGATCAAATCGCGCCATTCCGTAAGGTGTACCGTGTTGCTCCGTGTGTTGTGCACGCGCACCATTCAAAGTTCCGATACGATCGGCTTGACGAAATTCTTCACGAGGGATCAACTTCACTACTGTCGGCAAGCGATTGACGATCAGGTATCCAATACGCTCGTCTTCGTCATATGCCATGGACCCCCAATTCGTGCCGCCTGGGTTGCCTGGATAAAGAAGTGTGCCCTCAAGACTAGGCGGCGTAAAGATCCCATCATAACGAAGACCTTCCAGCAAGCTCTCGCAGCCTTTGCGGTGCTCGGGGGTACGTTCCCAAATTGATAACGGCTGCGCGTCCGTCGTGTGGAGTCGCAACTTCGGGAAAGGTTGAGTTTTTGAGGTCTGCTCGCCAGGAACATCGCTTTGTGGAACGATGCGCTCTTTCACGGCGTGTAGCGGTTCTCCGGTCTCGCGGTCGAGTACGAAAACAAAACCTGTTTTTGAAGCTTGTGCGACTGCGGGACGTTTCGTTCCGGTTGATGAAACGTAATCAAACAAGAGCGGTTGGGACGCGAGATCGTAGTCCCACAAGTCATGATGGATCGTTTGGTAGCCCCAGACGAACTTACCCGTAGATGCTCGTAAGGCGACAACAGAATTTGCGAAGGCGTTGTTTCCTAAGCGATTCCCACCATAGAAATCCGGTGAAGGCGACGTTGTAGGAAGAAAAACCAAGTCGCGTTCGGAATCGGCGGACATCACACTCCACACGTTTGCGCCGCCTGTGCGATTTTGATGAACATTGACCCAACTAGCGCTGCCAGGATGATTGTCTGAACGAGGAATGGGATCCCATAGCCACGCAAGCGATCCGTTGCGAACGTTGAATGCGCGAATCAGTCCAGGTTCGAGATGCGCAGCTCCGTTATCGCCAATCGCCGAACCAACAATGACGAGATCACCAACGACAGTGGGAGGAGACGTGAGAGAATAGTCCCATTGCCTGTACCGCCGTATTCCTGCGGAAAGGTCGATTTGTCCAGCTTTACCAAAGTCAGGACAGAGTTCTCCTGTGTCGGCGTTGATCGCAATTAGTCGAGCATCAAGGGTTCCTGCAAACACGCGAACACGGCATTGATTCGTACTCTCTTTCGTGTCAACCCAAACGGCGACACCCCGGGACGTAAACATCTCACTATAGGATTTAGAGAAATCTACACTCGTATCAAATACCCAGAGTTCCGTTCCTGTAGCAGGATCTAACGCAATAACCCGATTGAAGCCAGTCGAAAAAATCAGTTTGTTCTGGACTTGTACTGGAGTCGCCTTGAAGTTTGAAGGGTCGCCGTCAAATTCAGAACCATCAGTAGCGTCACCGGTTCTGTAGGTCCAAGCTTCGGAGAGCTGCATAACTTTCTCTGGCGTTATCGACGAAGTCGCGACATAACGGTCGCCCTTTAAAGAACCTCCGTAATGCAACCAGTCTTCTGCTCCCTCTACGGCAAAAATAGACACGAGCGCTAGGCAGATAGAAAGTGCTGAATTGCGAGGGTTAATTGAGGGCGTATATGGTTTGGGTAATTTAATTGGAAATCTCAAAAGAAAAGCGAGGTGTTGCCTCTAAAAGCACAAACTATGCCAAATGGTAGACGATCCTCTAATTCATTGATTTATGACGACTATTTTGGACCACTCATGATTTCGAGTACCTTTCAAGTGGTTAGAATCGCTACTTTCTTGAAAATCTCGCACATAGCTTCCGTTGACAGCACGTAGTTCCGTCGTGGTTTCGCACGTCATATGGCATCGCTCGGGATGAGTCTCTCCATCTTGGTCGCCGACACGCTGTGTCAAGGACAAGATTTTCGACCTGCTAAGTGAGGTCAGATGGGTTGCGACTGCTGTTCTGCAACGACGTGAGTGCGACGTTACGCGACCGCTAGCAAAAAACAACGAACTACACAAAGGCCTAGTTTAATCTGGGAGGATATTCTTAAAAATCTAAAATGGAATACATACAGTTATGTATCTAGATCCCAGTCGACATAGTGCATTCTAAAAATCCACCCGGCGTACCTTCAGCAGACGAATTGCTCAAAGAAGTCGGCCGATTCAAGACTACGATTCCCCTGGATCCATTACCCCCGTACGATGATCCTGATGAAAACGAACTTTGGATTCGGCGCCGCGCGGTATTGACTAGAACTTTATACGAGAAATATCCTGAGCACGAAGCGGCACTAGCTTGTATTCACGAATATTGGATGTTGATGAATTTACAGCCGCACTTGTTTCTCTCTGTCAAAGACAGATTACATGGCAGCACCATCGAGGTGATAGGCCAATATCGAAATTACAACTTGAGGGATCCAAGCGACAGAAAAAGCTGGATAGAAGCTAACGCGTTGATCTCAAGTAGGAAGAGATTGACGATCGAAAAGGTTCTGGCAGAGCATCCCCGTCTATCGGTAGCGGCTTGGGCACATGACTCGATAATCGAAGAATTGAGAGCGCAAGTCTTGGATTTTGACCCGACTGAGCGCTCCCCTAGTCGACTCTTGAGCATAGTAAATCGATTGTTTTCTTCCGTTATTCGCTTTCTGGAGTATCGAAAATCCCTAGAAGCACCAAGGGAGAACGAGCTATATCCAGATTATTGGAAGATTTCTAAGTATATGGCTGAAGAAGCGCTGCTTGATGCAGTCGATGCGTTGGCGTACGTGGATGTGAAGGAGCAATTGCGATACCTCACGAAGACGGAAAATATGTTCCCTGAGAATACAAGAGTTCACGAAATAAGACGTAAACTGGAAGCCGTAGAAAAAACGTTCAATTTATCGTTCATCGATCTGATTTCTGGGAAGCGAATCGAACTTAGCGACTTTGTAGGCAATGTTGTTTTGATCGATTTTTGGGCAACGTGGTGTCAACCTTGCTTGAATCAAGTACCTCAACTAAAACGCCTCCTAAGGCGTTACCATGAGAATGGCTTGAGACTATTAGGAATCTCTTGCGATGAACCCGAAGTGGTCAAACACGGTAAACAGTACGTTCGTGCGAACAACTCTAACACAGACCTCGTAGAACTAGAGACTCACGTTCGCGCGTGCGCAGAGACACATCGTATGGAATGGCCTATTTGCGTGAACAAAGACCTAACGGATCAATGGGGTGTGAAGAGTATCCCAACGATTTTCGCTATAGATAGAGATGGAGTCCTACGATCTACGAATGTCGCAGGTACACTCAACTCAACGGTTGAAGAACTGCTAAAAGAATAAAACGACACAAAGAAATATGTCCGAATGAACTAAATTCGGCATCGTTATTATGTGAATTTGTTAGAGTTAACTAAAGTGCATGCTGAAATTCAATGTATACGAAAAGCTTCGACCGGCTATTCCTAATATGTTAAATTGTGGACTTTCTCTTCTACTTTGTATCGAACTTCAAGGGTCTCTGGCGTGTTTATAGAATAGGGAATTTATCTATTGAATTTTCGCATAGAAAATACATAAATTCACATTGTGCCGACTCTCTTTCGAAGCGTATTGTCGTATTGTAAAATTAAAAATAACGTAATGTTGCTTAATAGGATTTACGAATAAAATACACATCTAATACTCGGACTCGGTGAATGCGATGATAGATTTATATACGTGGGGAACCCCAAATGGTCGCAAAGCATCCATTGCGCTTGAAGAAATGGAATTGGAGTACAACGTAATCCCCATAAATATAGGTAAAGATGAGCAGTTTTCCCCTGACTTTCTAGCAATTAGTCCCAATAACAAGATACCTGCGATCGTAGACCATGAAACGGGTCGCGCGATGATGGAATCAGGCGCGATTTTGTGGTACCTAGCTCACAAGACGGGAAAATTCTTGGGTCAAGATTCTTACGTCACGCTCGAATGGCTCATGCTACAAATGGGAGGTGTTGGTCCCATGCTAGGTCAGGTGCATCATTTCTTGCGTTTCAATCAAGGGGTTGCCCCATATGCGGAAGAACGCTATCGAAATGAAGGTCATCGTTTGTATGGTGTATTGGACAAGCGACTGCAGGATAGTGAATTCCTGGAGGGTGATTACTCGATTGCAGATATGGCAACTTGGCCCTGGATTTCGCGTTGGGAATGGCATGAAATCTCATGGGAGAACTACCCTTCGCTCAAGCGATGGTATATCAACATCGCATCACGTGCAGGCGTTCAACGTGGATATGAGGTGCCAGTAGCGACGAGTGGGATACCAATTCCAGATTAGGTGGTCTAAATTCAGTCGATACACGTTGAAACAGTCGATAAAAAGAGGCAAGGCTAAACTACCGAACTTATGCATTTAGAAGTTATTGTGCTTGCAGCGGGTCAAGGTACCCGTATGAAGTCGCGAATTCCGAAAGTCCTTCATACGGTAGCTGGTCAGCCGATGCTGACTCGCGTATTCGAGACGGTTCGAGCCCTTAAACCAGAACGAACACATGTTGTTATCAGCGAGAACGGCGATCGATTCCAGTCCATTTTCAGTGAACTTGACGTCAATTGGGTTCACCAGTCAGAACAGTTGGGGACTGGTCACGCGGTGCTTCAGGCTTTACCCGACCTAGATTCGGAAGCACAGGCGCTCGTGGTATATGGCGATTGTCCGTTGGTTAAACCCTCTACTTTAAAGCGATGTGCGGTTGAAGGGCAGGATGGTGTTGGCTTAATCTCCGCGGTCGTTCCAGAACCTTACGGTTTGGGTCGCATCATCCGTAACCCGTCGGGGAACGTTGAAGCGATTATTGAGCAAACAGACATTTCTCCCGAGCAATGCGAAATCAAGGAGATAAATAGCGGCATTTTGAGTGCGCCAGTGGGCTTTCTGAGAGAGCATCTGCCGCGCCTAACTGACAACAATGCACAAGGAGAGATTTATCTAACGGATTTGGTCGCCGAGGCGGTGTCTAACGGCGTGCAGGTCAATGCGATTCAAGCGATTGACTATCAGGAGGTCCTTGGTGTCAACGACCGTTTGCAACTAGCTCAAGTCGAACGCGTCTTCCAACAACGGCAAGCTGAAAACCTAATGAAACAGGGCGTGAGTATCGCCGATCCGAGTCGATTTGATTGTCGTGGGACCGTGAAAACTGGCATCGACTGCACGATGGACATCAATGTCATCTTGGAGGGGGACATTGAGCTTGGCGACAACGTTCGGATCGGATCCAATTGCATACTACGGAACGTGCAGATTGCCTCTGACACGATCATCAAAGAGAACACCGTAATCGAAGAAGCGAAGATTGGAAGGGCTTGTTCGATCGGACCGTTTGCACGTATCCGCCCTGGCACTACACTGGATGACAAAGTAGGTATTGGGAATTTCGTAGAAGTTAAGAATTCGCAGCTGGCGAGTGGCGTTAAAGCCGCGCATCTAGCCTATCTTGGCGATGCGGAGATCGGCACTGACACAAACATTGGCGCCGGTGCGATCACATGCAATTACGATGGCAAAAACAAACACCGGACGACTATTGGCGACAACGTCTTCATTGGATCAAACACCTCTCTCATAGCGCCGATTACGATCGAATCCGGCTCGGCGGTTGCAGCAGGTTCGTCGATCACTCGAAACGTGAATGCAGATGAATTGGTGATCGAACGCGCAGACCAGCGAATCGTCAAAGGCGGGGGAACCCGATTCAGAAGGCGCTAAACGACGATGTGTGGCATTGTCGGCGCGACCACTCAGCGCGAAGTCTTAGCCATCTTAATGGAAGGCTTGAGACGGCTTGAATACCGAGGCTATGACTCTGCCGGTGTTGCGGTTCATGTAACCAACGGTTGTGCCATCGACCGAGTACGTCGCGTAGGCAAGGTTAACGACCTCCAAGACGCTTTATCGGCTCGACCGGTATCTGGTCGCACAGGCATCGCCCATACTAGATGGGCGACTCACGGTGAACCTAGTGAGGCAAATGCCCATCCCCACATGTCAAACGGTTCGATTTGCATTGTCCATAACGGCATCATCGAGAACTACGAAGCGCTGCGAAAAGAACTCATTGGTTTAGGCTACGAGTTTGATTCTGACACGGATTCAGAAACCATCGCCCATTTGCTTCACCACCACTATCAGGAATCTGGCGATCTGAACGACGCGATGGTCTCGACACGGCGACGTCTTGAAGGCGCATACGCCATTGCCGCGATCGCCAACGATGCACCAAATGAAATTGTCGCAGTACGTGGTGGTTGTCCGTTGGTCGTTGGGTTAGGCATTGGTGAACACTTTGTCGCGTCGGACGTCGTTGCGCTACGTCCCGTAACAGATCGATTCATCTTCCTTCAAGAAGGTGACATCGTGCGGCTTTCTTCAGACTCGTTGACAATTCTGGACAAGAACGACACGCCTGTCGAGCGCGAACCAGAGACTGTTCGCGTGCATGCCGATGAGATGGAAAAAGGCACATATCGGCACTTCATGGCGAAAGAAATCCACGAACAGCCGCGCGTTGTTCGTAACACGTTAGAAGGTCGGATCGGGAGTGATCGTATTCTCGAAGATGCGTTCGGCATTCGAGCGCGATCGATACTGGATGACACCAAATCCGTGACGATTGTTGGGTGCGGTACAAGTTATTACGCTGCATGCGTTGCGAAGTACTGGATTGAGGACATTGCGCAGATGCCGTGCAACGCCGAAATTGCCTCCGAATTTCGGTATCGGAATCTGGTGGTGCCATCGAACAGTTTGTTCGTGTCGTTATCACAGTCAGGAGAAACGGCAGACACCATAGCAGCCTTACGCGAGGCGAAAGAACGCGGGTTCAAGCACACAGTGGTCATATCCAATGTGCTCAACAGCACACTGACTCGCGAAAGTGATCTGCCGATCATGATGAATGCGGGTGTAGAAGTGAGCGTCGCATCGACGAAAGCGTTCACTGCAATGTTGACCGATTTACTGCTATTAGCGGTTCTGTTAGGTCGACGCAACGGGCTCCCTGAGGAGCGGGAAGCTGAAATAGTGCGAGAGTTGCATGCGTTGGATCGGGTGATCTATCGGACATTGGGATTGGATCGCCAACTGCGCGTTCTGTCCGAAGAATTTATGCACAAGCACCATGCGCTCTTTCTAGGTCGTGGTCCGCAATACCCCATCGCGTGCGAAGGTGCCTTGAAACTAAAGGAGATTTCATATATTCATGCAGAAGGCTATCCGACAGGTGAGTTGAAACACGGTCCGTTAGCACTGGTTGACGCGGATATGCCCGTCGTTGCGGTCGCTCCTAGTAATGAGCTGCTTGAGAAAGTGCAATCAAACGTGGAGGAAGTGAAAGCGCGAGGTGGCATGCTCTATGTGTTTGCCGACGCGGAAGCGGGATTTCGTACGAGCGACAACATGAAGGTCATCGAAGTACCGCGCGTTGATCCACTATTGGCCCCTATTGTGTACGTCGTCCCACTGCAATTACTCGCATATCACGTTGCGGTACAGAAAGGTACGGACGTCGATCAACCTCGCAATTTAGCGAAATCGGTTACGGTGGAATAGTCGTTTTAGTCGCAGTTCTATATATTTAGTTCCTTCTAAACGAACGCGTGTTAACGACTGGTTAGTAGGACTAGGACACATTTTTCACGAAATAAAGGTCGATTTAGGCTAGACAAAGCGACATGACAATAAGCGATACTCACGCCGATTCAGCGCTTACGAACGGGTTAAACGAACGGCAGCTAGCCGCCGTAACGGCTGAGCCAGGTAATCAGCTCGTCATAGCAGGTGCTGGGTCAGGCAAGACAAGGGTGCTTGTGCACCGTTTGGCTTATTTAATCCAGCACTACGGCTACAGTCCGTATGAATTAATGGCAGTCACGTTCACCAACAAGGCCGCACGCGTGATGGCGGGACGCGTCGCCGAACTGCTTGGTATCGAAACACGACACCTTTGGATAGGTACATTCCACGGGCTTGCCAATCGCATGTTACGCCGGGATTACGACCTAGCGCGTCTTCCGCGGGACTTTCAGATTCTGCCGTCCGATGACCAAAGACGGGTCGTCCGTGAACTTATGAAATCGCAGCACATGGATGTCAAGCAGAATACGCCGATAGAACTTGCGAATTGGATCAACCGCGTCAAGGATGAAGGAAAGCGACCAGAGCATCTTCAGTTGGGTCGAAGCCCCGAGATGCGACGAAGGATCGATTTTTACCGAATATACGACGAGTTCTGTCAAAAGAACGGACTCGTCGATTTTGGTGAAATCCTGTTGCGTTGTCACGAAATGCTGTTGGAACACGATGACCTACTGCGAGATTACCACGACCGCTTCAGCGGGTTGCTCGTAGACGAATTCCAAGATACCAATGTCATTCAGTACCACTGGATTCGATTGTTAACCAGCAAAGACGCACACGTTATGGTCGTTGGTGATGATGATCAATCGATATATGGATGGCGTGGCGCCGTTGTGCAGAACATCCGCAACTTTTCACAAGACTTCCCCAACACTAACGTCGTTCGCTTAGAACAGAACTATCGCTCGACGGCGAACATCCTGAATGCGGCGAATAAAGTCATTGAAAACAATGATGATCGATTAGGGAAGACACTCTGGACAAATGCGGCAGACGGCGAGCCGATTCATGTTTTCCCTTGCGACTATGGTGAGGACGAGGCGAACTACGTCGTCGATCGGTTGCAGGATTGGGTGCGTGAGGACAGTACTCGAACGTATGAAAACGTCGCGGTCTTGTATCGAAGTCACTTTCAATCACTTGCACTAGAGATTGCTTTGCAAGGAGAAGCAATTCCATACACGATTCGTGGTGGCGCGCGTTTTTATGATCGGGCTGAGGTACGCGACGCGTTAGGCTACATGCAATTGGCTAACAATCGTGATTTAGACGTTGCATTCGATCGCGTGCTAAACATTCGACCGCGGGGGATCGGGAATGCTTCGCAAGAGAGGATTCGGGAATTTGCTGTCCGACAAGGTTTGAGTCTATGGGACGCATCGCACGAAGGGATCAAACAACGCGCGTTCCCTGACAGATTGGCAGCTCGATTGGCTGAATTTCTTGAAGAAATCAGTCGAGTAAGTTCACGATGTGAGGATAAACACCTCGTAGAGATCGCAGACGTCTGTGTTTACGAGTCGGGCTTGATGGACTACCACATGGAGTCTGAACGTAACGAGCAACTTCGCGAGACTCGGCGCGAGAACCTTCAGGAATTTATCAGGAGTTGCGGCGTATTTGAGGAGAAGTTCTTAAGGGAAGACCTGGGTGAAGGTGAGAAGACAGTTCTTCAGTCGTTTCTCGACACGGTAACACTTGATGCTGGTGATGTGGAGGAGGATTTAGGACCAGCTGTGAGCCTTATGACGCTGCACGCTGCGAAAGGACTTGAATTCCCTCTGGTTTTCATCGTTGGAATGATGGAGGGACGCTTCCCGCATCATCTAAACCTTGACGATCCTGTCCGACTCTACGAGGAACGGCGTCTTGCGTACGTTGGGTTCACGCGAGCGATGGAGCAACTCCACCTTACTTACGCTAAGCGGGATCGTGGATTCAGTGATCGTGCCGATACGTCGAGAGTATCGCGCTTCGTTAAGGAAATACCTGCTGAATTTCTGCACTATGCCCAACACCGTCGCGTTCTTGATCGACGACGCTTCAGACGGTACGTACAAGGTTCATTGAATATCCAATAACCTGTTGACTCGATCCAACGATATATCCGGTTGCATATGCAAGGGGAACGCTACGCTAGCGGTACGCAAAGGAAAACGTCGTGTCAGCGCCTCAAGCTCTACAGAAGCGTTCATTGAATAAACCAGGCAACTCCCAAATCGCCATTTGCGTCAATCCGATGGCAGGAAGGGATGTACGGCGGTTGGCAGCACGTGCTTCGACGGTCACCCACGAAGCCAAAATGGACTGTGTTGCCCGTATCGCGGCAGGTGCAGACGCAATGGGTGTCGACGAGATTTTTATCGTGCGCGAACCGTTTCGGATTGCCGAACGCGCCGTTGAGTGGATGCGCCTGAACGCCAACGTGAAGCTACTCAATATCGAACTGACCCATGATCTGTCCGATACAGCTCGTGCGATTGACGCATTTCGCGCTCATGGTGTCGACCATGTGGTGGCGTTAGGTGGGGATGGAACGCATAGAGTCATCGTGAAGACGGATCCGGAAATTTACCTCGTGCCGCTGTCAACAGGCACGAACAACGTCTTCCCGCTTACAGTCGAAGCCACTATTGCGGGGGAGGTGGCAGCGCTGGGTGCGAAAGGTCTGTTGCCGCGGGACCGAATGTGTCGTCGGGCGAAAGTCGCGAAACTCTCTATTGACAACTGTGTACAGGATATTGGACTTATCGACGTAGTTCGCATTGAGAACGACTTCGTCGGCAACTATCGCCCATTTGATCCGCTTAAATTACGAGAAATGGTGTTGACGCGAGCCGAGCCAGACGCGATCGGCATGTCGCCAATCGGAGGGCTTATGGAACCTGTCAGTGCAGACGACGATTGCGGTCTATACGTTAAGTTCGGTGCTGGTCATAAGCGGCGGGTACCCGTATCTCCTGGCTACTTTCGTGATGTTCACATTTCAAAAACTAAAAAGTTGGCGTTCGGTCATAGTTGCGAGCTCGAATCCAACGGATTGATTGCGATCGACGGGGATCGTCTTCATCGAATCGAGGACGGGCAACGCGTCAGCGTCAATATCAATCGCGATGGTCCACACGTTTACGATGTGTCTGCCTCCATGCGTTTCGCAGCGGAAAACGGACTATGCGAGCGTGTAGCGTAGCTGATCTAACACGTCTCGCGGACGGTCTGACCCAAATCTGCGTTGATAATGAGATGCTTCTCGCGTCCTGCGGAGGCATTAACGTGCACCGAAGATCATTAGTTGGCGTCATTCTTGCGACGCTGCTTGTAGCGTGCGCAGAATCTCCGACAACGTCTTCTTCCGATGGTACGGCCTCGCAACGACAGTTGGCTAGTTCGGAGACGTTTGAATGGAAGCTGGTCATGTCCTGGCCGAAGAACCTACCAGGTCTTGCGACGTCAGCTGAACGCCTTGCGCAGAACATCGCCGCGATGTCGAACGATCGTTTGACCATCAAGGTGTACGGTGCAGGGGAATACGTACCGGCGTTTCAAGTGTTCGACGCCGTCTCGAGTGGTACGGCCGAGATGGGTCATAGTGCCGCGTACTACTGGCGTGGTAAAGCTCCCATTCTTGCCGTCTTCGGTACGGTACCCTACGGTATGACTGTACAAGAAACCAATAGCTGGCTTCACTATGGTGGCGGCCTAGAACTGTGGCGAGAGGTCTATGCGCCATTTAATCTGATTCCGTTTCCAGCAGGAAATTCCGGCGTGCAAATGGCAGGTTGGTTCAACAGGGAAATAAACAGCCTAGCCGACATTCAAGGACTGAAAATGCGCATCCCGGGACTCGGCGGAGACGTATTTCAAAGAGCAGGAGGCGTCGCTGTTCAACTACCTGGCAATGAGCTTTTCACTTCGTTGCAGACGGGGGTCATTGACGCGACGGAATGGGTGGGTCCGTACAACGATTTAGCCTTTGGACTCCATGACATTGCCACGTACTACTACTATCCTGGTTGGCAGGAACCAAACGCAGTGCTTGAGCTCATGGTCAACCAATCCGCGTACGATTCGTTACCGCCGGACCTGCAAAAAATCGTCGAGGTCGCAGCGCGAGCCTCTAACCAAGACACCCTCGATGAATTCACCGCACGTAACATGGCGAGTTTGAACACCATGATGGCTGAACACGGCGTTCAACTTCGCCGACTGCCTGCCGACGTACTGTCCGCGTACCGAACATATGCCAAAGAAGTACTCGACGAACTAGCCGCCGAAGACGAACTCTCGGCACGTGTCGTTGATTCTTATAGGGATTTCCAGTCGACAGTGAGTCAATGGCACGCTATCGCGGAGGAAGCGTACTTCGATATTAGGCGAGTCAACGATGAATCGTAGGCGCCTGCTAGTTCAATCCAGTTTCATCTGATCGAATCATGTTTAAACGTGTACTTATCGCCAACCGAGGCGAAATCGCCATCCGGATCGCGCGCGCCGCGCAGTACCTAGGTATGGAAAGCGTTGCGGTGTTTCCTCACGCGGATCGCGCCTCTCTTCACACACAGTTTGCCACGCACAGTAACGTCTTGACAACACAAGCTGGGGCGTTGCCAGTCGCAGGCTATCTGGATATAGAACAGCTAATCAGCGTCGCCAAGAAAACGGCATGCGACTGCGTCCATCCTGGCTACGGTTTTCTGGCAGAGCACGCGAGTTTCGCTGAGCGATGCACCGAAGAGGGAATCACGTTTATTGGCCCGACGGCGGAAGTACTACGAACTTTTGGCGATAAAGTCGCTTCACGCGATCTGGCAGCAACACTTGACATTCCGGTTGTCCCTGGAAGTGATCACGCCACAGATCGTGTCGAAGATGCCGCCCAGGTTGCTTCTGATATTGGGTACCCAGTCATGCTTAAAGCTGCCGCTGGCGGCGGCGGTCGAGGCATGCGCGTCGTTGAGTCAGACGACGAACTGCGTCAGGAGTTTGCTAGATGCAGTGGCGAAGCGGAATCGGCATTCGGTGACGGGTCAATCTTCATTGAGAAACTGATTACAGACCCACGCCATATTGAGGTGCAGATCCTCGCAGACCACGACGGTGAAGTCGCTCACCTGTTCGAGCGCGATTGTTCTATTCAGTTACGTCATCAGAAGGTAATGGAGTTCGCCCCAGCGCCGAACTTGGACCCAGAGCTGCGCGATACGATCCTCGATCACGCGACAAAACTCTGTAGAGAAGCAGGATATACGAACGCGGGCACCGTGGAGTTTCTGGTCGATGTGCAAAAAGGTGAGTGCTTCTTTATCGAATGCAATCCTCGTATTCAGGTTGAGCACACTGTCACGGAGCAGATCACAGGAATAGATCTAGTTGAAGCGCAGTTTCGAATTGCAGATGGAGAGTCTTTGGCTTCACTTGGCATTTCAGATCAGGAATCGATTAAGGCGATCGACGGCTTTAGCATTCAAGCCCGCGTTACTGCGACCGAAGCTGGCACGATAAGCGGATACAAGGAACCGACAGGACCAGGTATTCGAGTTGATAGTTATGGCTACGACGGTTATGAAGTCAACGCGCAGTTCGACCCCCTATTAGCGAAAGTCGTTGCGACGACGACACGCGACTTCCCAGCAACGCTTGCTCGTATGCAACACGCATTAGGGGAATTCCAAATTAGCGGCATTCAAACCAATCTTGCTTCGCTTTCCGCGATCTGTGAAAACGTGCTCGTCGAGAATGGCGATGCGCGGACCACACTGCTGAGTTCGAAGCCTGAATTGATCAATGCAGACGGCAGAGATGACAACAGCCTCATTGGCTTCCTTGAGCAATCCAGTGCAGCAACTACGCTTGTATCAGGTTCGTCAGATGAAGCGGCTCAAGCCAACGTCCCACATCGTTCGCAGCTACGCATCCCTGAGGGGGATATCGAGATCACGGTCCCGTTGGAAAGCACACTGGTAGAGTGGTCCATTGCGGAAGGTGATCTAGTTAACAGTGGCGATCCAATCGTCGTGGTCAACGCAATGAAAATGGAAACGGTCATATCAGCGCCGAAGTCTGGTCGGGTCAGCGCGATACAGACCTTGAGTGTGGGAGATCAGCTTCGAGCCAATGAAACCGTAGCGGCACTGAACCCGTTTGAGACCACTGATTCCACTTCACACGAAGCTCGTGCTGAATCGAGCGATTGGCAATCGACACTGGATCAGGTGGCCACACTCCAGACGATGGCAAAGGAGCGGCTCGCGATAGGATCGGAAGACCCTGGCGTCGTTCGCCAGCGAAATCGCAACAAGCTAACCTGCCGAGAACGTATCGAGCTATTGCTTGATGCCGACTCGTTTCACGAAGTAGGGTCGGTCACTGGTTTCGCGTCGTACGATGAAGAGGGCAATATCGTTGCATTCACTCCCGCAAATCATGTTGGCGGATGGGGTACGGTCGAGCAACGTACAGCTATTGTTTGTGCCGATGACTTCACCTCGCGGGGTGGACATGCGGATGGTGCCATCGGCGCTAAGAGTTCCCATTTGGATCGTCTTTCTATCGAAATGCGCGTACCGTCAGTGCGCTTGCTCGATGGTTCTTCGGGCGGCGGGAGTGTCGCGGCGATGGTACCTCAGCAAAAACAAGAAGGTGAAAGTACCGCGAAGGAAAGTACCGGCGCGATCAAATCGGGTCGACCCCGCGTTGCGGGTGGGGGTGGTTCATTTTTGCCGGGTCACCTTGGCAGCGCGATGTATACCCAGCAGTTAGCGACCGTACCTGTGGTCAACATGCTTCTCGGTAGTGTCGTAGGTATCGGCGCAGCGAAAGCGGTCCTCGGTCACTTTTCGGTGATGGTACGAGATATCGCGCAGCTGTTCGTTGCGGGTCCACCAGTCGTCCAGCACGCGATGGGATACGACATCACCAAGGAAGAACTGGGAGACTGGCGCGTCCACTGTAAGAATGGTTCCGTCGATAACTTGGCCGAAAGCGAAGCAGACGCTGCCGCAATGGTGCGAAGGTTTTTGTCATATCTACCTTCAAGTGTCTACGAAGCGCCTCCAATAACGTCCTGCAACGATCCAGATGACCGTCGAGAGGACGACCTATTCACAATCATCCCAAGGAAGCGCACAACGACATTCGACATTCGTCACACAATCAACTTGATTGTCGATAAGGACTCGTTTTTTGAGATTGGTGGATTGTGGGGAACCGATCAAGTAACAGGACTTGCACGGTTTGCGGGTCATCCTGTCGGAGTGATCGCGTCCGATAGCCAGCACGTGAATGGCGGAGCGTTAACCGCCGCTGGCTGTCGCAAATTAACCCGTCATTTGGATCTATGCGATCTCTTCCATCTACCCGTTTTAAATCTCGTTGATAACCCTGGTTTCGCGGTTGGCTTGGAGCACGAGATCGCTGGAACGATTCGCGCGGGCGGTGAGTGGATGGTGGCGTTTTCACAAGTGAAAATTCCGATATTCACTGTCGTTATGCGAAGAAGCTTCGGCGTCGCTGGGAACAACTACGCTACGCCGCGTTCTGCTCCTTCGATGAGAGTCGCGTGGCCTGCTGCGGATACCGGCGGCATTCCACCGGAAGGTGGTATTGAAGCGGCGTATCGGCGTCAACTCGCTGAAGCGGAGGATCCAGAAGCACTGCGTGCCGAATTGAATGCGCGAATCGAGAGTGCGCGTGGTCCATTGGGACCACTCTCAAAATTCCAGATCGAGGAAATGATCGACCCGCGTGATACGCGTCGCTACGTATGCGAGTGGGTCAGGTTGGCGTATCGGCTAGTCGCGTTGCCTGATCAATTGCACTCTAGAGAGTTG
Source organism: Gammaproteobacteria bacterium (assembly GCA_026707905.1). Lineage (GTDB taxonomy): Bacteria > Pseudomonadota > Gammaproteobacteria > Pseudomonadales > Azotimanducaceae > Bin55. The sequence continues at coordinate 45,229 of JAPOVY010000046.1, forward strand.
CAATTCCGACCGTAGCCACGTGCTCACGCACATTGTGAGAATGCACTGAGTTAGGAGAGCCTCTTGGATTTTGAGACCTACAAAAGGTATGGCTTGGACACCCCGCCGCCGAGGGAGGTTAATGGGCGCTCATCAGACGAGATCGCGAAATCAGCCGTCGTGCCGGAGGACGGTCAGTACAACCCTTGCGCAGAAGCGTATCCAGGAAGCCAAACTCCAGTCGGCGAGTTCACTCGTATCCCTGATTGGGTGGAATCAAAGGTCTATCCAAAGACTACGCGGACGATTTCGATATACCAGTCCGTGGGTGTCGCAGATTCAACGGACCCAGCCACATTCATCTATTTCAACGACGGCGACTTCTATTTATGGCGCGAAGGCGCTGTGCGCGCAACTCGCGTGTTTGATTCGATGAGCGAAAATGGCGAATTACCCCCGCTTATCGCGGTGTTTGTTACTGCGGGAACATCGGAAAGCGAACCAGCCCAACGTAGCATCGAATACGACACCGTTTCGGATCGGCATGTAACTTTCATCGACTCCGAAATCGTTCCCTTGGTTGAATCCATTACCGGTAAAACGTTAGCGAGTGATCCTTCGAGGAGATTGATTTGTGGAATCTCGAGCGGCGGAATATGCGCCTTAAATGCCGCCTGGCACTCCCCAACGAGCTTTGGTCGAGTATTGAGTCACTGTGGTTCGTTTGTAAATCTTCGCGGGGGGCACAACTATCCATCAATGATTCGACGAACACCACGAAAACCAATGCGAGTCTTTTTACAGAGCGGTAGTCGCGACGCCAATATCGTGCCTGGAAGTTGGCCGATCGCGAACCAAGATGTCGCAGCCGCACTTGATTACGCAGGCTACGACTACCGCTTTGAGTTCGGCGAAGGCGGTCATAGCTTGCGCCATGGTGGCGCCATCTTCGCGGAGTCGTTGAGGTGGTTGTTTCGAGACTGACCAGGAAGTGAGGAACCAGTCTAGTCCGAGTGTGACCTATAGAGAAGCGCGTGTTCGAGCTTTACGGTATTCAATTTGCTTGTTGCGCGATTTGATCGATTACGGCTTCTAGATTGATAGGACCATCACGATTAGTTTGCACCGCGATCGTTAGTTGCCTGTCGAGATAGTGGCGTACATGAGTTCTATACCCCATCCAGAGTCCGCCGTGCTCAACCACATTGCCAGAGTGGGTCACGAATAAGCCGAACCCGTAGTGCCAATCGGGGGTATTGGGGTCTTGCCACTCGGAGTTTCTCATCAAATCGAAGGTTTCGGGTTTTACGATCTCTCCTCGCGTAAGAGCGCGGAAGAACCGAACAAGCATTGTGGGGTTCGTTACTAATCCGCCTCCTGTCCACTCGGATGTAGGATCACTTTTCATAGTCCCGTCGTCTCGAAGGTTTCGTGCGCCGCGGGTGTATCCTGGCGTTATGTCTGGTAGGGCGGAGACATTTTGTGGTCGGATCTGATCGAGATTTTGCGGCTCAAGGACACGGTCCTGTAGCAACTCATAGTAATCCCGTTCTGTAGCCGCTTCAATGATCTTGCCTAGAACGAGGTAGCCGGAATCTGAGTACGCAAATCCTTCGCCAACAGGATATAGCGATTTCTTATTCGCGACCATTTCGATCAGCTCATCGTGTGTGAAACGTATTCCGCCGCGGAAAAGTGCTCGCCATATGGAGAGCATCATGTAACGCGTAGTGCCTGGATAATCGCTTAAACCAGAACTATGCGAAAGAAGATGTCGAATTCGAATGTCTTCGTGATTAGGGAGGTCGTTGAACCACGGTTCATCGGCCACCCACTTCGAAGCGTAGTCATCGAGGGTAAGTGTGCCGTCTTCGGTGAGGAGCATAACGAGGGTCGCTGCAAAGCTCTTTCCCGTGCTGCCGCCAGGCATCCCGATGTTGTGATCCAACGGAAGGTTGTTTTCCACATCAGCGAGTCCAATTGCGGACTGAATAAGTGTGCCGTCGGCATATAGAACCGCCGCACGAAGACCGGGCATTTCTTGCTCGATCTGAATTGGTGTCAGTAGCTCCGAGAGCGAATCTTGGTTCAAATTGGCTGCGTTACCTTGGCATAGCAAAACTGCTACCGCGATTGATAAATAACCGATTCGAGATGAGTCGGTTGTGCTGAAAAGGTGATTCTTGAACACTATTGATACAACTCGTGCTGCAAATCGATTGAATGTTCTGCGGACCAACGAGTCGGTTGCTGTATGCGACCGCAGAGGAATAGAAACAGATTAAATCCATGGACCGGCGAAACGTAAACCGTGACTGCGAACAAAAGCTTGAACGGTATAAGTCATCGCGTTCTAATACCCTGAAACGAGCAGAAGGTTCATTTGCAGGTTAAGAAGCACTTGAGCGAAAAGACAACCGATCTCCGCCATGTCGTCCTATACAGTTTATTGACTGCTGCATCAGTAGGAGGGTTAGGCATTAATGCGGCGTGTGAGGAGTCCGAAGTGGATTCAAAGGACAGTTTGAGCTCCACAGACGTTATACAGGCGACTGAAACTGGCGAACTCCCGATACTCGCATCGGGACCAACGTACAAAATCTATGATGCCGGAGTGAAACGATACGGTGCGCTAACAGCGTTAGTCCAATCAAGTAAATCGCCCATTTCGCTTGGCGCAGAAATGCGACCGTACATGGATACGCAACGTTATTGGAAGTTCGTTCGAAGTAACGGTATAGCCATTCCGGAAGATTCACCACAAGAAATCTACGTCTACAACTGGATAGAAAAGGCACAAGGAAAGATGGTTTTTGACGTCGGGGCTCAGGTCGGCGACAAAGAGGCTGATAGAACGTTCCCGAAATGGCTTCAGATCAAGTCATACAAACCGATGAAGTTCGCCAGTCTCGTGTATGTGGGACCTTTCCCCCATCAAGAAGGAAGTGGTTGGGAAGAGATTCGATGGGAGGATCGTGCGCGAGATAAAGGCTGTGTGTACGACGAACGTATGTATCGAGAGCTCTATCACAGATTCGACTATCAAAAATATCAGCACATCACGGAAATCCAAATCAGCGTCGAATGACTGATAGACGCTGAAATACGATGTTCCATGCTGAATGAGTCTCACGAGTAACGCTGGTTAGAATCGCACGCACGTTCACGACGATACGTTGATGAAATAGTGGATTCTGATATCTGGAACGAAAGATGAAAGTAACGAGTGGTGTCGGTGGTTGGCCCGGTACTGTAGGTGAGCAGGCGCAAAGAGCCGAAGCGGCGGGATACGACATCATCGGGTGCGGGGAGCTATCTCACGACTCGATCGTCACGATGACGTTGGCTGCAGCGGCGACTGAGAAAATCGGTATTCAAACTTCGGTCACGATTGCGTTCCCACGTAGCCCGTTTGTGTTAGCGATGCAAAGCTGGGATATTCAGCAGCTGTCGAACGGTCGATTTACGATCGGCTTGGGTAGCCAGGTCAAGGGTCACAACGTCCGGCGGTTCGGCGGCACATGGTCACCGCCAGGACCGAGAATGCGCGAATACATCCAAATGATGAGAGCTGTATGGGATTCTTGGCAAAACGGTACACGACCCGAGTTTCTCGGTAAGCACTACACATATACGTTGATGACGCCGAATTTCAATCCAGGTCCGTTAGATTGTGGTCTGCCAAAGATTGGGCTGGCGATGGTTGGCCCAGTCATGGCGCGCGTGGCCGGCGAAGTCGCGGACGTGATCATGCCTCACGGCGGCATCATGTCAGATCGCTACATGCGAGAAGTCTTGCTTCCTTCCGTACGTGCTGGATTGCTAAAGTCCGGACGGACGTGGGACGATATTGAGATTAACTCAAGTGGATATCTGATCATGGGCGAGAACGACAGTGAGATCGAGCAGAGCATTGAAGCGATGCGTACCCCATTGTCTTTTTACGGGTCGACGCGAACATATCACAAGGTTTTGGCACTACATGACCTCGAAGAATTAGGTCTGAAACTACATGCGTTGTCGCTAAACGGGAAGTGGGAAGAAATGCGTGAGACGGTGCAACCTGATGACATCCTAAAACTCGCACAGACGTGTACATAACAGGGATATCCCGATTTCTTACGTGAGCACCGGGAATATGCCACGATTACTGGCTTATCGATGCCGCAACGTAATGACGAAGAACGCGAGCGCTACAGTGCGATTATGGGGGAAGTTCAATCGATCGAATCCAGCCGTGTACCACGCGGACTCGAAATCTAGTTTATCCTACAGCGACGGTAACCACGTTGCCAGAGTGGGAAACAAGACGAGAATTCCGATCAAGATTAGCTGAAGAAAGATGAAGGGTGCGACACCCTTATAGATAGCAACGGTTTCAACGGTTGCTGGTGTGACGCCGCGTAAATAGAACAACGCAAAACCAAACGGTGGCGTTAGAAATGAAGTCTGTAGGTTAACCGCGATCAGCACGCCTAACCAGACCGGATCGATACCCATGGCGAGTAATACAGGTCCAACGATAGGCACGACGATGTAGGTGATTTCCACAAAATCCAATACGAAGCCAAGCAGAAAGATAACTAGCATGACGATGCCAACCGCAAGCAGCGGCGCGTGTTCGATGTGGGTGAACCAACCGGATACCAACTCATCGCCACCGTAACCCCGAAACACCAACGAAAACACGGAAGCGCCAATCAGGATGAAGAAAACCATTGCGGTTGTCGTTAGCGTGGACCGGCAGATTTCCTTCAGAGTTTCAATCGACAGTGCTCTTTGTAGTAACCCCATGAGCAGCGCGCCACATGCGCCGACACCTGCGGCTTCCGTCGGTGTGGCATACCCCGCCAGAATGGAACCAAGCACCACGACGATTAGCAGTATCGGTGGTACCAAGCTCGTCAGCAATTCACCGAGTTTTAGCTCTTCTTCGCTCCGAACGGCAGGAGGCGCCACCGATTTATCAAACTGACTGCGAGTGAAGATGTAGGTTGCATAAAGCGCCACTAGTACGAGTCCTGGCAGCAACGACCCTATGAACAGGTCTTCTACGGATACGGTTTTAGGGTTGAAAACCCCGATTGAGAGTTGCGCTTGTTGATATGCATTCGACAGGACATCGCCAAGTAGCACGAGTGCGATCGAAGGCGGGATGATTTGGCCGAGAGTGCCGGTGGCCGCAATCGTTCCAGTTGCGAAGCTTGGTCGGTAGTTTTGCTTCAGCATGACCGGTAACGCAAGTAAGCCCAGAGTCACTACTGTCGCGCCGACGATACCGGTGCTCGCAGCCATCAGCGCCCCCACAAGCACCACCGCGATTGCGAGTCCGCCGGGGGTTCTCGCCATCAATATGGAAAGGGACTGTAATAGCTTGTTAGCAATGTTGGTGCGCTCGAGGGTGACTCCCATCAAGATGAACAGAGGTAGAGCGATCAGAACCGTGTTGCTCATGACGCCAAAGATGCGGATCGGCATAAAACCGAGATCTGCTAGGTGGAAAACGCCAGTCACGGCACCAACGAGCGCAAAGATGAGTGCAACTCCAGCGAGTGTCGGCGCGACTGCATAGCCGCTAAGGATCATCAGGAATACCACTGCGAACATCAGCAGTGGCAGCCATTCAATCAATGGCTTGTCTTGACCCGAATAGCAACCGCGCGATTTCGCACAGCGATTGCAGTATTAACAGTGTTGCGGATAGCGGGATAAGCGATTTGAGTAGATAGATTCCCGGAATGCCACCAACTTCCGGTGAACTTTCTTGGACGCGCCAGGATGCAAGGACGTAGTCCCAGCTATATACGATCAAGAGGATAGCGAACGGAATCAGAAATAACGCATGTCCACCTAGATTGATTAAGCGTTTGACGTTGGGTTTTAGTCTCGCATAGACGATGTCGACACGGACGTGACTGTCCGTCTGCAGTGCATACGACAGACCGAGCATGATGAGAGTGGCATGCATATATAGGACTGACTCCTGAAGCGCGATCGAGCCGATATCAAACACATAGCGCAGAACAACGATGACAAGCGTGAGCACCGCCATGAAAAGGACGAGCATGGCAACGGATTTACCCAATAGTTCATTGGCTCGCTCAATTGACCGAACGACTCTCGAGATCAAGTCGCTAACCCCAAAGCAGTCCCGATCATTAGGGCTGTGCCTACCCAAATATTGCTCTTAAACGCTACAAACCATCCTTGCCGATTGTCCGGCTTTCGCAGTTCGTTCCATTGATATCCAAACAAACCCGCAATGATCAGCGAAGCGACGTAGAAGCTCATGGTGAGCCCCAAAACGATCCCCATCGTCAACCAAAGTCCAAGGGTTAACAACATAAGCCCGCCAACGATGGCGACGACCTGACCCCCGGCCAATATCGCAGTCGATCCGAGGTTGAGCTTTATGTCGTCGTCACGATCAACCATGGCGTAAATTGTGTCGTATACAACGATCCAGCAGAAATTCGCTACGAAAAGGAGGTAAATCGCAGGATTGAAGTCCCATGTATCAAGCGCGGCCGTGGAAGCCATCGGAATCCCCCAAGAGAATGCGAGTCCAAGTACCAGTTGCGGCAGCATCGTAACTCGTTTCATGAACGGATAAAGGACCGCAATCCCAAAGCCCACAATTGCCAACAGTTGCGTCTTGAGATTGAGTTGCAGTACGACTAATAGTGAGAGCGCGCCGAGTATTGCAAAGACAATCAGTGCCGTCGAGACTGATAGACGCCCGTCAGCGAGTGGACGTTTGAACGTACGTTTGACATGTGCGTCGAAATGACGATCCGCGATGTCGTTGACGACGCAACCCGCTGACCGCATAAGAACCGTACCTACGATGAAGAGTAGGAGCAAGTCATACGGTGGAATCCCTTCACTGACGATCCACAAGGCTGTGATCGTCGGCCACATCAGCAATAGGGAACCGACGGGAAGATCAAGTCTTGTTAGTTGCAGAATAGCAAAGAGCTTTGCAATCAAGGCCGACCTAACCTCGAAATAACATTACCCACTTCGTTTTTACCTACCCTTGCTCCATGCGAAAATGGCAGTGTATTGTCTGTGGCTACATCTACGATGAAGCCGAGGGTTGCGAGGAGGAAGACGTCCCGCCGGGAACGCTCTGGGAGGATGTGCCAGAGGATTTTATGTGCCCTGAGTGCGGTGTCGGTAAAGAAGATTTTGAAATGATCGAGATTGGCTAGGTAGTCTACGATGCCGCATACCCCTGCCCTTCAGGGGTCCAGGTCCCGATGATTTCATCCGCGAGAGATGGATTTTCTTTCAACAAGCTTTCGGAAACCGAACCTAATTCCTCATAACGTTCGACGAACGATGCAAGGCTGGCAACTCGGAATGGATCAACGCCTGATTGGCGATTGCCGAACATCTGCCCCATGCCACGGGTTTTAAGGTCGACCTCAGCTAATTCAAATCCGTCGGTCGACCGACGCATCGCCTCGAGACGTTCTCTAGAAGAGCCAGTGAGCGGCGTTTGGTAGAGTAATAGACAATAACTTTGCTCACCACCTCGTCCTACGCGACCGCGTAATTGGTGAAGCTGTGCCAACCCCAGTCTTTCAGCGTTTTCTATCACCATAACGGTGGCATTTGAAACGTCAATGCCAACCTCAATTACGGTTGTGGCGACCAACAGTCGTACTTCTCCATCGCGGAATGCCGTCATTACCTCGTTCTTCTCGTCAACCTTCATGCGACCATTGACATGTCCAACACCGATATTTCTAAACCTCTCCTTGAGCTGTTCAAATGTGGTTGTACTGGCCGATAGATTGGTTTCTTCATTCTCGTCGATAGCGACGCACACCCAGTAAACCTGTTGTCCGTTCCTTAATTGTTGTTCGACCGCAGCAATCACGTCCTCCCTAACTTCGTTAGCGTGGATGGTGGTGCGTATTGGGGTTCTCCCCGGAGGCAGTTCGTCAATCGTCGAGACCGCCAGATCACCGAACATCGTGAGTGCGAGGGTTCTTGGTATCGGCGTAGCCGTTAGCACGAGTTGGTGTGCGTTTTCACCTTTGCCTGTCATTTGCATTCGTTGATGGACACCGAATCGGTGTTGCTCATCAATGATTGATAGACTCAAACGCTTGAATATCGTCTTCTCCTGAAATAACGCGTGCGTACCTACGACTACCTGAGCATGACCGTTCGTAATGGCGTCTTGTTGACTGCGACGCTGTCGCGTTGGCATACGACTAGTGAGCAAACCGACTTCGATACCAAGCGGTGAGAGCCATTCGGAAAAAACTTGATAGTGTTGTTCAGCGAGCAATTCGGTAGGCGCCATGATGGCCGTTTGCGTATCGTTTTCTGCCGCACGAATGGCAGCTAGCGCTGCTACCACGGTCTTACCCGAACCGACATCGCCTTGGATCAGACGGCGCATCGCGACCGGTTTCGAGAGGTCGCTTAGGACCTCATCGGCAACGCGTTTTTGCGCACCTGTCAATTCAAATCCAAGATCGTGGAGTAATTTTTCTTCAAGCCCTTCGACCGACCGTAACGGATCGGTCTCTCGATCCTTGTGTTGACGTTGACGTCGTTGAACGAGTGTAAAAGCAAGCATCTCGTCGAATACGACGCGCTCAAAAGCCGCGTGCATTGAATCAGGATAGGCGCTTGGCGTCGGCCGATGCACTTCTCGGACGGCTTGTTCCAGTGTCAGGTCGTCATGATGAAATTTCGGGAAAAAAGCGGTCTCTTGGAGGGACTGTACGATCCAAGCGCCGAGACGTGCACTACTGATACCCGCCGTAGCGGGGTACACGGCGCGAAATTCGGGCGTCGGCTCACCCGGATCTTCATGGAATACCCGATACTGTGGGTGAATAAACGTATTGCCGTACGCAGGTTTACCGTAGACGTACAGCCACGAACCGATTCGAAATGAGTTCCGTTGATAGGAGCCATAGTTCAATAGGCGTAATGCGCCACGCCCTGTGTCGTCTTCAAAAAAAACGTGGATACCACGTTGATTCTTGTAATGTTCTGCGACTTCGACGATGGTGCCTTGTACAACACACTCTTTGTCGACGACATCTCGCAGTAACGTTCGTCGCGTACGATCTTGATAGTCGCGCGGCATATGGAGAAGGAGGTCGGTGACGGTCCGAATGCCGAGGTTGTTGAGACGTTCGGCGGCTTGCGGTCCAACGCCGGAGATCGACGTGACTAAGTTGGACGGCACGGACTAGCGCTATTTCGCGACGGCGATAGCCTCGACTTCGACAGTCGCATTGCGAGGTAATGCTGCTACTTGGACGGTAGAACGTGCGGGATATGGTGGCGAGAGCAGTTCGCTCATGACCACATTAACGCTGTTGAATTGCTCTAGATCGGTGATAAAGACGGTTAGTTTGACGATATCGTTTAAGTCCGCACCACCCGCTTTTAAAACGGCTTCGATGTTCTTGAAAACTTGCCTTACTTCCGTTTCAGTGTTAGCGGCATTGAGTTCCATCGTGTCGGGAATAAGTGCAATCTGTCCAGAGAGGTACAGCATGTCGCCAACACGAACCATGTGCGAGTAAGGACCGATCGGCTCTGGCGCATGCTTCGAGTCGATGGCATAGGACTGCATGGACTAATCCTCAGATTGGGTACGGTCGCCGACGCGTTGCACCTTCGCAACAAAGTGTGAACGCCGTAGATTGCTTGAAACGCGCTTTAGATGGTCCAAATTACGAACTTTGATCTCAACGCGAACAGCGTTCGTGATGCCTTGTTCGGGTAACGCATCCATACGTAATAGAGCGGCATCCGCAAGACGCAAAGCACTTGCGAGTTTGAAGATTGAGTCTTTTTCGCCGGTTACCCAGATCATCAGGCGGGTGGAGAATTCCTCGTCATTGGTGTCTCCCCACGTCAAAGGCACTCGATCGGCTTTCTTGTCGCTCTTTGATGTCGCACATGCCCGACGATGTACGACGAAGCCCTTTTGCCGAGTTCCATGTCCGACGATTTGATCTCCTGGTACAGGTCCACAGCAATTTGCGAACGTGGCGTTTAGCTTCTGATTGACGATTTCGACGGTTGAGAGACCGTCTTCAAGGTAGATGCTAGGCGTCTCGTCTTTCACGGACGATAGGAGCTTCATCGCAGCAAATCGAGGTTGGATCTGGCCGCGACCGACGGCGAGCAGCAATTCATTGCGATGCTTGACATTCAAATCCTTGTAGACTTTTCGATGGCTCCGAAAATCAAGGTCTTCAAGCGTTACTCCCGCCTGCGCTAACGCAGCGCCAAGCAGGCGTTGGCCAGTCTTTAGGGCGAGCGAGTGACTGCTTCGGTCAAGTTGCCGTTTGATCGCGTTGCGTGCCCGCGGCGTGATGGCGTAATCGAGCCAAGCAGGACTGGGCATTGAACTTTTTTCGGTCTGAACATCAACCGTTTGACCCGTTTCTAGTACCGTAGAAAGTGGGGCTGGTTGGTTGTCTACAAAACTGCCTGTGCATTGCGCACCCAACGTCGTACTGATCGCGTAGGCGAAATCAATCACCGATGCGCCGATCGGTAGATGGATTACATCGCCGTCTGGCGTGTAGACCAAGATGCGATCGCGGACGAGATCATGTTTGAATTTGGCAACGAAGTCGATTGCATTGTCCGCATGATCCTGGATGTCTTCGATCGTGTCAGCGAAGGACTTCATCAACGCTTCATTTAGTCCTTCAACGCTCGTATCCATGGCGTTGGGATGAATCGTGGTAATCCCACGTTTCGCAAACTCTTCCATTTGCAGCGTACGAATCTGGATCTTTGTTAGTTTGCCGCGTGGACCGATCACTTGCGTATGAATGGACTGATAACCGTTGTGCTTCCGTGCGGCGATGTAGTCGTGGAATCCACGGGTATTGGGTTTGAAGACGTGATGTACCGCCCCGAGCGCTCGATAACAGTCTTCCGTACTGTGGGTGAGCACTCTGAAATTCAAGAATGTCATCGCCTCATCGAATGTCATCGGTCCGTGCTTCATCTTGTGGTAGATTGCGTAAAGATGAGGCGAGTGATAGTTGATCGATGCGTCCAAGCCGATCTCGTTGAAGTGCGCTTGAATGCGACTCTGAACCACGCGGATGTTGTCTTCATTCGCGTTTTCGAATCTCTCGACTGCATAGGTGATGTGATCTGACCGGAATGAATTCTTCGCCGCAAAAGCGAGGTCTTCAAGTTCGTTCTTGATGACGTAGATACCGAGGCGTTGCGCGATCGGTGCGTAAATTTCGAGCGTCTCCGTAGCGATGGCCAACCGCTTGTTTTTGTCGACGACGGCGAGTGTGCGCATGTTGTGGAGTCGGTCAGCTAGTTTGACGACGATCACCCGAGGATCTTTCACGGTCGCAAGCGCGATGCTCTGAATATTGGTCGCGTGAAACTCTTGCGTCGATGAGAATTCCGCCAGTTTGGTCACACCATCGACGATATTCGCGACCTTTATGCCGAATCGAGTCTCAAGCGTCTCTTTGGTGACGTTGCAGTCCTCGATGACGTCGTGTAGGACACCCGCCATAACAGTTTCGTGGTCGGCTTCTAGTTCGGCGAGGATGCCCGCAACAGCGAGCGGGTGGGTTATATAAGAATGGCCGGTTTTTCGCGTTTGTCCTTCGTGTGCGCGTTCTGCGTACTTACACGCTTCACGAACTTCGGCGATTTGTTGCGGCGTGAGATACCGCAGTTTAGATATTAGGTCCGAGAGCTCAAACGGAGCGGCTTGTGTGTCCGAACGGGCCTGTTCGGCAAGAACGCCGACAAAGTACGAACTACTCGTCGGTCGATTCGTCGCCATCCGGAGAATCTACATCGGCCTCGTTCGAGGTATCTGACTCAGCGAGATCGTCCAAAATGCCACCTACGGTCATCCCGTTGGCTATTTCCCGCAACGCTATCACTGTCGGCTTGTCATTCTCGGGGTCTACTTGTGGCCTAGCGTTATAAAGATAGAATTGATGAGCGCGCTCGGCTGCCAATGTAACCAGTTGAAACCGGTTTTCTACATGTTCAAGGCAGTCTTCGACAGTAATCCGGGCCATGTTGGTGTGGGCGCGATACGGGCTCGGAATTTTAACGATTTCCTGCGACTGTTGAGACGTCGATTTTCGTGTAACTAGGGCTAGTTACGTCTTTTTTTTGAACCACCCACGATAGTCCCGGTCTCAATCCGCAATGAATTAGGAGTCGCCTTACCCATGAAAAGGTCATTTGCCTGCCTCTTGACGATCTTAGGATGTAGTGCGTTTGCAGTGGACTTGGAACAAGCGTATCGCGATGCGCTAGAAAACGATCCAGTCCTCGCAGGTGCGATCGCCGCGAACAAGATCTCCGGCGAGAACCTGTGGTCGGGAGTTAGTGTCTTACTGCCTTCTCTGAGCGCAAACATGAATCGCGGTGAAAGCGATTTCAAGAGAGAGCGGGGATCAGACGATGGCGAGGTGCCGATATTCATTCAGGAAGGCAAATCCCAGAACGCTGGTTGGAGCGTCAGCATCAATCAGGCGATTTTCAACGCACAGGCGATATTCCAGTTCTTTGCGCTTCGTGATCAGATAAAAGCAGCCGATTGGGATCTTGTCGCCACAGAACAGACATTGGTACTACGCGTCGCTCAGGCTTATCTTGATGTGCTGCAAGCCCAAGATAGCCTCGAGTCAAGTGTGGCAGCTGAAGAGGCGGTGCAACGTCAGCTTGAGCAGGTACAGCAACGTTTTGATGTCGGATTAGTGGCGATTACCGATGTGTTGGACGCGACAGCTAGCTACGATCTCGCTGTTGTGGATACGCTGTCTGCCCGGAGCAACCATGGGATATTCTTCGAATCGCTGCGTACTGTCACCGGTGTGGATTACAGTGAATTGGGGAAGTTAACTGATGAACTCCCGATCGAGAATCCGCAACCCGTCGATGAAGAAGAATGGGTACGAGCTGCCATGGCTGGTAGTCCTCAAATCCAAGCGGCGAAAGCAAATTGGGACGCTGCGAAAAAGTCGCGACAAGCATCGCTGAGCTATTTACTGCCAACGATACGGATTTCGGGGTCGCAGAGCTATCGTGAAGATCCGTTGTCAGTTTTCACGGATCAGTCGACTACTACCAGCGTGAGTATTAACGCGAGCATGCCACTGTTCAATGGTGGTCGCAATATCTCCCAAGCGAGATCTTCCGCCTGGCAGCAGGAACGTGCGAAGCAACTCTACATTCAATCTCAGCTCACAGTTGCGCGTGATACACGGAATCTCTTCCGTTTGGTTCAAAGAGACGTCGACCGAGTTAGTGCTCGTTATAAATCGATTCAATCGAGTCAAGCAGCGTTAGAAGCGACCCAAACAGGCTACGAGGTAGGTACACGTAATATCGTGGAAGTCTTGCAAGCACAGCAACGGCTGTATTCAAACGTGTTGGCCTATGCGACCTCTCGCTATACCTACGTGTTGAACGGATTGAGGTTGAAGCAAACGGTAGGATCCCTGTCAGCAGAGGATCTCCAGCAGCTAAATCAATACATCGATCCGGCTGATACGGTCACGAAGATCATGAGTGCAAGCGGGCGCTAGTCTAGCTTGCAGCGTGCAGCCAATTACTGACGATTCTGAACTGACTTTCTGCGGCACCACGATTTTCATCCACCACTAAGCGTGCGGCGTCGCCTTGTCGTTTGCGAAGGTCAGGATCGTTAAGTAGACCAAGCAATTCTGACGCAAGCTCGTCTTCATTGTGAACGGTTGTCAAACAACCAGAATCTACAAACCGTGCGCAGACCTCTTCGAAGTTCATTCGGTCGGGACCCATGAGCAGTGGCACACCGAATACCGCCGGTTCCACTGGGTTATGTCCTCCCGTACCTTCAAGACTACCACCTATGAATGCGACGTCTGCAACGCCGCACATTTCGAGTAGTACACCCATCTGATCAACGACCAAGACGTCTACGGACTGAAATGCGTCAGAGTACCTCGCAGTAGTTAAAGACCGAGTACTTGCTAACACCTCGACGTCGTGCGTGCGATGAGGGTGTCTCGGCACTAGTACTAGCAATAAATCAGGGTGGGTCTCACGTGCTTTAAGGTGAGCTTCTAAAACGACTTCTTCTTCGCCTGGGTGAGTGCTCGCAGCAAGCCAACACGGGCGTTCACCGCGCCATTTTTCCCGTCCTATATCGGCCGATCGTTGCGTTTCTTCAGAAATCGAAAGATCGAATTTGATGTTGCCCGTGACGTGCATACCTGCCTTTGGAAAGCCTAGTTTGCGAAACCGCTCCGCCGTGTCCTCGTATTGCGAAACGATCATCGTGATGCTGTTGAGCATACGCTTCGTCAGAGAAGGTACGAGTTGATATCGCCTTGCGGACCGGGCACTCAATCGTGCATTGAGCAAACAAACGTCGATCCCTTCTTGGCGTGTAATGTTGAGCAAATTTGGCCACAGTTCCGTCTCAATGAGGATCAGCGCTCGCGGTCGGGTTAGGTTAATGAAGCGGCGGATGCAGCGTTGCGCGTCGTAAGGCATGTAACAGTGGTCGACGCGGTTGCCAAATCGTCGTGAGACTTCGGCAGACCCGGCAGGCGTGGTCGTCGTTATCAAGACTCGCTGCGTACTGGAACTCTGGAGTAGCTGATTTACCACCATTTCAGCAGCGATGACTTCACCGGCGGAAACGGCGTGGACCCAGATGGAACCTGGACGAATACTGGGAGGAGCGAATCCAAATCGCTCCTTGATACGGATTCGATAGTCCGGCTCACGCAATGATCTTCGCCACAGATTCAGTGTTGCTACGAAAGGGAGCAACGAGGAAACCACGCGATACAAGGGATAGATCATGCTCAAGAAAAATTGATGTTAAACAACTTGAAAACCGAAAAAGTGACCTTATTTAGATGGTATGAAGTGGTGAATGCCACAAACACAGCAACCAAAAGGAAAACAAACATGTCTATCGTACAACTTAACCCTTGGGGACCACTTGATGGGCTTCCTGAGCAGATGAACAACTGGTTGAATGACTCGTTTTGGGGCAAGCAGAATAACGCGCGCTGGCGCCCAGCCCTTGACATCAAGGAGCTCGCCGAGAGTTACGTTATTCACATGGATGTCCCAGGCGTGAAGAATGAAAACATCGAAGTGACGCTCGACGACGGCTATCTACGGATTTCTGGCTCTCGCAACCTAGAACGATCCTCTGATGACGAAAACGGTTCATATCGAAGTTTCGAACGTGTGTCCGGAACGTTTCAGCGTGTTGTTCGATTACCGTCTCACTCGACCAGCGATGATGTCAGCGCTACCGTCAAGGACGGTGTGCTTACCATCACGATCAAAAAGCCGGAAGAGATACTCCCGAAACGTATTGAGGTCCACGCTTAACGGCAACGCCTCGTGAGCGCTTCGTCGCATGGTACGATTAGGTGCTCAGCAATGATCTCAATCGCCGGTGCGCCGCAGATACCCAATGCGACGCATCGGCTTTTTATTGAACGCATATCGCCCGAGATACATTAGAACGACGCAAACGATGTACTTCCAGCGCATACAGGAACCAATACGCTACACTAATAGCTACTAATTCATGTGTTCGTAGAACTGTTGTACAACGATCAACTTCGTCGCTTCCACTTCGTGCGAGCACCTGTACGGGGAATGTGGGTTCGCTTGGATCGTGTTTGGTCGGATGCGATTCACGGTCGACCTTACCCGGATGCTGCGAAGCGTTTATTAGGCGAAATGATGGCGACGATCGTTCTGATTGCCAACAACATCAAGCACGACGGCGGAGTCACCCTTCATGCTGTTGGCGATGGATCGATTAAAACCGCCTTCGCTGAATGTCAAGGTCAAGACGCGCTTCGAGGAATCATTCGTTTAAACGAAGATGACCCTCAGGCGATTCGCGACGATATGAATTTCAATGAGTTGATCGGTAAGAGTCGAATGGCGTTGACGATGCAGTTCAAAACGGGTGAGTCGTATCAAGGTCTGGTCAATACGGATCATGAAACACTTGAGCAAAACATGGAGCACTATTTTGAGAATAGCGAGCAACTCAGCACCACTTTCGCTCTAAACACGGATGAGGAAGCGGTAACCGGCTGTTTTCTGCAACGATTACCGAGCGCTGATTTGGCATCAGATTTGGTGTTAGCACACGACGAAGCTGAGTGGCTGAGGCTAGTTAGTCTGTTCAGAACAATTCGGCCAGGTGAACTCGGTTCAAAGGATGCCGAGGAAATGCTCCTTGATCTGTTCCCCAATGACTCAATCCGTCTAGACCACCCCAAGGCACTACGTTTTGAATGTTCTTGTGATCGCGATCGATGTTCAAATGCGCTCAAGACGATTTCGTCGGACGAGCTACGTGAATTGGCCGACGAGAACGGCGGAATTCAAGTAACCTGTGAATTTTGTGGAACTCTCTACGAATACCAAGCCGGAGACGTCACCGCAGGATTTAGTAATTAGCCACTGGATTACCGCTGATTAAACGTAGATCAAGCAGCGGCTATGAATTCAATCAAAGCGTCCAATACCTCATTTGGACATTCGGACAACATTGAGTGACCGCTTCCTGGTAAAGTGACTATCGAGGTGTTTGTAAGTTGGTCTGCGACGGATTTACCGGCACGATAGGGTGTCATTTGATCTGACTCCGCGAGGATGAGTAATGTGGGGCACTGAATCTGCCCGGGCTCCAAGTTCGCGCTATTGCATGCTGCTAAATCTGCGTAGAAGGCGTCTTCGATCGATCGGTGCATCAAGCGTTGACCGTGACCAAACATCCACACCCCAGGATTCAGATTGAAACCTAACTTCCCTCGACTCGAATGACTCCATGTATTTGCCATTTCGAACGAAGCATTCTCGTTCAGTTTCGCCGAGTTTAGCAGTTGGTCCGTTACTGGCATGGGCATAGAAGTACCGAGAAGCACGAGTTTTTGACACCTATCGGAATTCTTCGCCGCCCAGTCCCACGCAATTAACGATCCCATGCTGTGCCCAACGACGATGTGTTCTTCGTTCTCGCCCGTTGCGAGCACTTCACTTAACCAGTCCGACATCTCCGCTATGTGGTGGAGCGCAGGACCCGTAGAGCGTCCGTGACCCGGTAGGTCGATTGCGACGACGTTAAACTGATGGCGTGCGAAATAGCGCGCCGGTAACGACCAGACGGTGTGATCCATCGCGGCGCCGTGGATAAATACGATGGATGGTTGGCTCTCGCGATGAGAAGACGAACCGGTCCCATAAAACGCTTGTTTTCCAGCTATTTCTAGATACAACGCTAAACTCGTTGGGACCGACGAAGTGCGGAACTTAAGTCTGCGATTAAATCGCTTGGTTCTTCTAATCCGATTGATAGACGGATAAGTCCTTCGTGGATTCCAGCCTTAGCCAAGTCCTCGCCACTCATACGGTGGTGGGTTGTTGAAGCAGGATGGATGACGAGTGTCTTGGCGTCGCCGATGTTGGCTAGATGGGAAATCAATGTGAGTGACTCAATGAGTTTCTGACCAGCGCTACGACCACCATGGATGATGACTCCTAGAACGGCGCCAGCGCCCTTCGGTAGGAGTTGTTGCGCTAGCTCATGATCGGGATGTGAGGGAACTTCGGGATGTATGACTTCCTCGACAGCAGATTGCTGGCTGAGAAAATCGACGATCGCTCGTGTGTTTTCAATATGTCTAGCCATGCGCAGCGAAAGCGTCTCTACGCCTTGCAGAGCATAGAACGCCGTCGTTGGCGCCATACACGCGCCAAAGTCCCGCATACCTTCTTTACGAGCGCGCATCAAAAAAGCGAGGGGACCGAATTCTTCGGCAAAGACGAGATTGTGAAAGCCGTCATAAGGCTCGGTTAGCGTTGGAAATCGGTCGGATGATTCCCAATTGAATGTGCCGCCATCAACTAACAATCCCCCGATAATCGCGCCGTGCCCCGATAAGAATTTCGTCGCTGAGTGGACGATCAAGTCAGCGCCGTGATCGAACGGTTTGCAGAGGTAAGGCGTTGCGAACGTTGAGTCTATTAGTAGCGGCATACCTGCATCGTGTGCAACTGCGGCGACTTTTGGGATGTCTAGAACTTCCAATCCAGGATTGCCAATAATCTCGCCGAAGAGTAGCTTCGTATTCGGTTGAATCGCCGCTCCGAATGCTTCGGGTGAGCGAGGATCGACGAAGGTGGTCGAGATTCCGAATCGTGGTAGTGTGTAGTCGAGAAGGTTATGCGTACCACCGTAGAGCGAGCGCGAGGCGACAACATGATCCCCTGCAGAGCATAGCGTAGTGATTGCCAAATGTGTTGCTGCTTGGCCGCTCGACGTTGCGATTGCACCCACGCCGCCTTCCAGTGCGGCAATCCGTTCCTCAAGGACCGCATTGGTCGGATTGGATAGGCGTGAATAAACGTGCCCCGCCCGTTCAATGTTGAACAATCCTGCGGCGAAATCCGTATCGGGAAAGACGAATGAAGCGGATTGGTAGATTGGGGTCGCACGAGCGCCAGTTAAGGGATCAGGTTGTTGGCCAGCGTGCAGTGCGAGCGTGTCAAAGCCCGTACGTGGTATGTTGTACGGGTTGTCGTCGGACATTTTGGTGAATTAAAAGGTGTTACGGCACCGGTATTTTCACCGATGCCGTAAACGGAATTGCCACCTACAGTCCGTCAGGTCCGCAATCGTTCTTTAGGTAGTCGATCAATTCCGTGTAGAAGAGCTTCAGGTGCGACTTTTTCATCGTGTCACTGAAGTGGTCGATGCCTTTGATCTCTAGATACTTGTGGTCAATATCGAGATCTTCTAGTTTTCGAATGAGCTTGCGACTATGGTCGATCGGGACACGTTGGTCGTTTACTCCGTGAATGACGAATAACGGAACGTTCACATTAGCAACTTCTCTGAATGGCGAGAAAGCGCCAGTCCAAGTATTTAACTGCTCGGTCTTACCAACACCGTCTATCCGGTAGCGGTAATAGTTCACTTGCATGATCGGGTCTGAAACCGCTGCTCCAGCGACTGCACATTGGTAAATCTGTGGGGTTCGCATTGATGCGACTAGAGCTGCATAACCGCCATAGGACCAGCCGAACATGGCCATGCGGTCCGGATCGACGAGTCCTTGTTCGATAAGGTAGAGTGCGCCATCGTCCTTGTCGTCCTGCATCGCATATCCGGCTTCGCTCTTTTCAATAAAAGCGGTTTTGTAGAAGTTAAGACCGTAGTTATGGGAGCCGCGGTACTGCGGCTGAAGCACCATAAATCCATTGTTTGCGAGCAGTTGCGCCCATGGGTCAAATCCAATCCCTTCGGTGACGAAAGGTCCACCATGAGGCATTACCACGAGTGGATAAGGTGGTTCTCCATGTACCGGGGTCGTTACGTAACCAGGAATAGTCATCCCGTCACGTGCTGGATACTCGACGTAGGTCGTTTCAGATAAATCGTCGCTTTCTACGTTGGGTAACAAGGTACCTAGGAACCGAAAATTACCTTTACGAAACACGTAGAAACTTGGCGCGGTTTTGGGTCCGCTATTTCGTACGACCATGGATTGACCGTCGCGACTGACGCTTACGACCCGCGTCGTAAATGCGTTATCAATCAGATTCCCGAATTGCGCGTGTATGGCGCCTTCCATCTCATATTCCGGGAAAAACTCGTATTCGACTCGATCTTTTAGCGTTACAACCCCGGCCACTTCGCCGTAGTTAGCAAGCCGATTCGAATGATTAACAGTTCCAAGAACATCGATGTCCGTGCGACCATATACGAGTTCACTGAATTCGCGGTTCTTTTTGTCATAGGACCACAACGCCTGCTTATCCTGACCGTTATGGGCGATAACGTATTCATGTTGAGGTTTGTTGTAATCGATACCAACAGGTACAAATGATTCGAAGTCGTCGATGTGCGATCGTCCAAACTCGACCCAAGTCGCTTCATTAGGATCGGGACGGTATTGGAAGACAGTTTCTAGTGAATCTAGGTCGAAGCCTGCGGCGCTCTCCGGATTGCCGTCAATATCAAATCGAACATCCTGCAGCATGAACTTTGCGCGAAGCAGTAGCTTCTTCCGCATGTTCGTAAGATCAAATTCGTAGTAGCTATGCCAGAATGAGCCGTCTCCAATCGTACGCCTACCACGGCGGCTGCCATTCGTATCCTCAGAGACGATGAGCTTGGTGGGTTGGTTGGGTAAAGGGTGTTCAATACCTGGATTTTGGATCGGCAGCGCTAAGAACTCACCTTTGGCCAAGTCGACCACTTGGCTTCTCCCCTGGTAGACCCCTTGATTGAAACCATCGATCCGATTCCGGACTTGCTGGCGCAATCCCATGATGAAATGGGTATCGCTTAACCATGTAAACGCACCGATGCGCATCGTAGTTGAGTTGATTCGGCGATGGAGTACTAGATTACCTTCGTCATCGAACGTATAGACCCATATCACCCTATGACCTTCACGTTCTTTGTCTTCACGAAGAACACCAAGATAAGCGCCTTCGTGGGAGAGACTCGCAGAGACAACGTCAGTTTCAAGCCACGCATCAATGGGAAGTGGATCTTTTGCCACAATCGACGACACAACACTTAGTGCGGCGACTGTTAGTACGGTGCGGATTGGATCAAACATGTGGATGGTCGTCGAAAAATCGACGCGCCGATATGCGGCGCGTCGATAGTTATTAAAGAAGATAGGCGCCTAGCTGCCTCCGAATCGGAGACCGGCGCTGAGGAAGAACGTTCTCCCAAGTAGGTCGTAACCAACACCGAGAGGTCGATTGCTACGAGAGAAGACCTCTGTACCGTCGACTAGCGGCGGTTCTTCGTCGGTCAAGTTTTGCACACTGAATACAACTTCCCAGTTGTACTTCTCGTACCGCACACCGATGGTGTGATTGAGATACGAATCTGCGTTGCCGATGTCCCGACACAAGACATCATTGGGCGGACCCGCACACGTGTCAGAATTACCGAGAATACCGTCGTCGAAGTCGTCGATGCTCTCTGGATCAGTGTCTTGCTGACCGATGTACCTCGGTCGATAGGTGAAGCGAAAATCCGAGAATTCAAGCGCGAATGTTGCGGTGTGACGCCACTGTGTGAATCCCCACTCCGAGAAATATTCCTGCTCGTCGTCTGTGCCTAGTGGATTGATAAACAGCGTCGAGCGTTCTATGAGGCGATGCGATACCCAATCAGCCGTAAATTCGAACGGTCGGTCGAATAACGTAAACGTGTCTTGGAAATTGATGTTGTAATCAACTCCCCTGACGGTGTCGTTATCCCGGTTGATAAATCCGCGATCAATATAGTCGATTTCCGGGTCTTCCGGATCGCTAGCTCGCTGAATTCGGCTACAGAACGGACTTGAGCTTGTTGGTGAGTTGTAGCAATCAGAAATGATGTAGCCAGCCGACGGTTCGATGATGGTGTTGTCGACGTCAATCTCATAGTAACTCATACCCACGGTAAGATCGAAAGCCGTCGTCCACGGTTGTTCGACGACGATCCCACCAGAGAACGAATTAGAGGTCTCAGGCTCTAGATCTAGTGCACCACCTGATGCCACTTCTGTGTTGTAAACATTGAAGCCGTTGTTGTCCCAGCTTCGTGGATCGATACCGTTCAGTTCGCAGTTGGTCAATACGATGGGTTCACGACGATCCTCTGAAGGTAGGTACTCACCCGTAGCTTCGTCGAATGCATCTTCTGGCGTCACACACGGGTCGAAGATGTTCAAAAAGCCGGTCTGCTGCAGCAAGAACGAGTTGCGAAGGTTGGGTGAGCGGTAGGATGTACCTCGCGTAGCGCGGAACAGCATCCAATTTACTGGTCTATAGCCTAACTTCGCTGAGTACGTTGGATGGGTGCCATAGTACTCGTCAGTCGTTGAACGACCTGAAACATTCAATGTGAGCTCTTCGACAAGAGTAAAGTTCGCTAACACTGGGATCTCGAATTCCAGATAGGCTTCGCGGGTGGTTTTCTCGCCAATAGCGCCTTGGTCGGCGGAGTAACCATATAGCAGTCCCTCAGCAGATACAGCATTCGGGATCGAATCAATGGTGTCAACTCGGTGGTCAAAGCCGATACCCGCGACAACGGTACCATAGGGTAGACTAAAGGTGTCGCCAGTTAGGTAAATGTTCATTAAGCGTTGCGATACGCGGGTGTCAAATTCCCTTACATCGTAAAGGTAGTTCCACTCCGCCTCAGTTGCGAACGTACCGCCTCTTAGCGACTCCTCCCACAAGCTGGGTGCGAAGAGATTTACCGGCACACATCCTGGCGCCGCATCTGGTTGCAGCACTCCCGGCGGTATCCCATCTGCAGAACATGGAATGCCGGCTCTTGAATACGCACCAGTAGCAAGGTTTAGCCTGTCGTCACGAATACCGCCTAGGTACGATACACCGATACTGCTTGTATAGGTAATACTGAACTCACCGGACCAATTACTCATTCCCCAAGCATCGTCGAGGAATGGAAGATCGGCACTGACCCCAGCTACCCACCTTGTTTGTGTGACTTCGGTATCGGTGATGTGTCGATCACCGTCGACGCGAATGACGATACCTACACCTACCGGTCCGATGGGACCACTCGTTAGGTCGCATGTACCGCCACTATTGACTGTGCAACCGAAAATACTGGCGATTTCCTCGACAACAACAGGGTTGTTGAGAAACGCGTCTCGAGCCAAACCACAGTCGACACCGTGGCCTAACGGATTACATGGATTGAACGGGTATAGTGGGTGAAGGAAAGGAAACACTTGTGGGACCATCGTCACAGAGTGCGTCGAGCGTTTGACATGGAGAGCCTCAAAGAAGGGCGTCACGTTCATGTCACCTTCAAAGGTGTACTCACCATAGGACATGAAACTGTCCTGGTTGAACTCGTTGTAGAGCGTGCGATATTGGTTGGTTGCGTTCGCCCAGTTTTCCTTGAAATCAACGTCATTTAGACCATCACCGTCGCTGTCGAACCAGATCAACCGACCGCCCAAGAACAGATGCGATTCAGAGAAGTTGGGCCAACCGCCATTCGTCCGGCCACGAGTCCAATAGAGAGTTCCAATGCCCTGTGGAAGACCATAGATAACGTTCGTCGTACCACCTGCACGACACGGAGTCGCGTCGACACCGAATCGAGCAATGTAATACACATCGTCCGTTCGGATCATGCCATTCTCATCAATCTCATAGTGCTTTTCACACTCGCGTGTAAACGGCGCATCTTCGTAACGGATGAGCGGGTCCCGACGCACTGTTGCTGCAGCACCGATGAAACCTCTGTTGAAGTTCTGTCCCCATGTGAACGAAAGATCAGAGCTCGACGGACCAAATGCGTCGGTATTGTCCGTCGATCCGCGGATTTCGAAGCCGTTGAAGTCCTTACGTAGCTTGACATTGACAACGCCCGCGATGGCGTCAGAACCATAAACGGAAGAAGCGCCATCCAATAGGAAGTCGTATTGCGCGACCAGCGATGCAGGAATCAGATTAAGGTCGGGATTACTCGGTGCACCTTCGACGCCGCCAGGCGCCATTCGTCGGCCGTTCAAGAGAATGAGCGTTCGATCAGAACTCAACCCACGCAGGTTGGCGGTTGATGCCCCAGGTCCATTATCGAGTACGAAACCTGAAAACGTCAGATCGATTTGTACATCAGCAGAGGAAGTCGACGTCTGAATGATTTCAGCCGCATCAACTAATCCTGCTTCCCTGGAAATCTCCGCGTTCACGATCTGAAGTGGTGAGATACTCTCGAAGGTAGTTCGTTTCAATCGAGAACCCGTGACGACGACTTCTTCCATCGCCTCTGCAGCAGGTTCTGTAGCTACATCTCCGGCGGCTTCGGCCGCTTCCACAACAGTCTCGGCTACTTCATCGGTGGCGTCTTCAGTAACCTCGTCTTCTTGTGCTAACGCCCATGGAGCGCTAACGACAAATGCCAGTGAAAAAACGCACAACCATAGGGTTCGCTGTGGGTTCATTTATTTCCCCTTCCCATATGAGCAAGGTGGCGGGGACGCTAGTACTGACCCCGACCCATCACCAAATGTCGTATATATTAAGGAAAAAATGAGTATTAATCACTCGTAAATCAATCTGTAGGAGGATTTTGTCCGTAGCGGGAAGATTTTCGCTCCGAATCCGAATTGACAGTTTCACGAAGTTATGTGTTAGATTGATAGCATCAGCGCAAAATATACGAAAACAATGATGCTAAAAGGAATAATGAATCTGGTACGTGGTCAGATTAGATAAATTTAATCCTGTAGTTGCGGTCGTTAGCTATGCTAATTCCACCAGCGGGATATTACGGTCGACGACTTGGGAGCGGGTATCGATGTGTTAGCAGGAAATCTCGAGTCGTTATAGGTTTTCCATTCTCTATTGCAGGGCGGAAGCGCGCTTCTCGTGCTGCTACACGTGTACGAAACTCGATGTCGGCGTTGGGTGGGTCAACAACTTGGCTAATCCGTCCTGTGACTGCGCCTCGGTAGGAAACTGTGAGCAGCAATTCGACTAGCCCGAACTGAGTTCCGTCAGTTGAATCTTTGAATTCCGGTAATCGAATATAGAGTAGTTGGGGATCACCGAAAATGGACTCGCGAAGTGCAGGAAGCGAATCAAGCTCCTCCCAGATCTCGCGATACATCCTCGTCGCTTTAGATTCTCTGCCAAATAGTTGATGCCAGTCAGCTAGGTTGAGTTTCGCGATTGAGATGGTCTCCCTATCGCTTGGCGCGTGAGTTTCAACGAAGTGAACGACGTCAACTAATGCTCGCTGCCCGAGCGCGTAGGAGCTCGGCGGTGACTTGCCGGGTGGTGGCGGTTCGTAACCAGGTACTTCAACTTCAAATGCTCGAAATCTAGTCTCACCATCCATGGGTGGAAACACGGTGTTTCGCATACCAGCGGCGAAGGCACGTGCAAGCTCGACCTGTCGTACATCATCTAACGGTATGGCGCGATTTGCGAGCTGGATTGCTTCGATATACAGGATTTTCGCTGCTGAGAACCTTCGATTAGACTCATACCAATCGATGAGTTTCAACATACTTGGCAACAATTGAGGGTTTCTTGCGCCTAGCTGGTTACGCATGATGGCATACGCGCGTTCTTGTGCGTCGTTTGCGTTTTGGAAGTCGCCCAAGGCGGTCAGCGCACCTGCGATTCGATAAAGTGACTTTAATTGGTCCGTTGAATGCAGCCCTTCATTCATTCTGGTGACGTTCAAAGCAGCGGTGAAAGACTCGACGGCGTCCTCAACGTCACCCAGACCAACTTGCGCATCACCGAGCAAGATATATGGATCTGCTAAGCGAGCGGCAAAATTACCATTCACTTCGCGTATCTCATTGATTTGATTGGAAACCTCATCGGCCACAATCTGGTATTCTCCGAGTTCAACGCGTTCTCGAAGTACATCCAGAGAATATCCTTGATCTTGCCTGGATTGGTCAGTCGCGGAAGCAAGGTTCGCAAAAAGGACCAATGAGATTGCGATTGGCCGCGAAAAGCTGCAAATCTGCGAAAAGACCACGAAGAGATTAGACTGAGTTTTCACACCACTGGTTAGCGCCGACACGCTAGTAGGCATAAGGTTAGCGACTACCAAGGTGCAAGTCTACTTCGTCGGTGAATTTGTCATAGTAGAAATGTTCTGTTTCTTAACACTCACTGATAAATTTCTCGCGTAAACAGGTTTGTCGAAAGACTTGCCTTTAATTGTGCTCGGGTATATCAGTCGTATACGACGCGAAATCCGATCGAATTCGAACGATGCGTGAGCGGCACCGGTCGGCCGAAGAGCGATTTAGCGGTTTCGGTACCAGGCAATAACCAATTACCACCCTGTACCCACATCGCTAAACGCGAGTTTTGTGCGCTGAGCGACCTTGTCCATTCAGATAGGTTGCCTCCGAGGTCGACTACTCCTGCGTCAGTTGTGTCGTCTCGCGAGGACCCGCAGGAACGTAGTCTCGATGACGCATTGTCGCCGGTTCGTGCAGCTTCGCCGTCATATTGCATGCCCCAAGGGTAGGTGAAGCCTTCTGAGCCAGCAGCGATCTGGCGCCACTCCTCCACAGTGGGTAGACGACCGCCTGACCAACGCGCAAAAGCATCTGCCGCCCACCAATTCACACCATAAACAGGGAGCGATTCATCTTCGATTTGCTCAAGCCAGTCGAGCGGTGTGAAGTCAATTTCAGCGGGTTGATTTTCGTTGCTGAACATGCCGAGTTGCACAAACGGGTCACTGAGGAATTTCGCGTATGCCGACCTACCAACTTCACATCGATCAACGGTTAACTCCTCGTGGTCAGATGCGTCCGTTTGTATCAGGTCGCGAAGTTTGACTCCCCGTACCTGTGGCATGTTGGCGAGAAACAACGGTATACGAGACTCTTCAGGTAGACCGACTTCATACTCCCCGGCTGGAACTTGTGCAACGTCCTGTAGCCTTCGACGCCACGGTAAGACGAGAGGATGCTTCCCATAAACACACCGAAATCCCAAGTGGTGCGATTTCAAGGTCGGTTCCGCTTGTAACCAGGCGGCATTCAAGGCATAGAGCTCACGATGCGAACGTCGTGCCGCAGGCGCGCCGTGAATACTTGGTTGGAACTCAACGTTTTCGGCATACATTTGACCTTGTCCCCATTCCATGACATTGTTTGCCAAGTCGTGGATGCCGCTCGGAGTTGATGCAAATTCGTGCGAACCGCAAGCTTGTGATGAATTGCGCTCGGCACTATTGAAGGGCCAGGCTTCAGAATTGAATTCGTCCCCCCATGGGTACAGATTGGAAGAGTTGCCACTTGCCATTGCCTCGAACTCTTCTGCGAACGGTAGACGACCGCCAGCAGCGCTGCAGTAAGCGCTTGCACCTTTGTAATTAATACCGCTCGCAGGTGAGGTCAATCGACCTGCGATGCGATGCCCAGAGGAAGTGGACTGCAGCCATTCGTTCTCTGCTGAATCGTCGAAGCCGGGTTGACGACTCGTCCATTCGACGAACTGCTCCCACTGAAGTTGACTAACTTCACAGGTGTCAGCGAAAAACGCGCTTAGGTCAATCCTGCGTCGAGGTTTATTCAGTCGTTGCTTTAACTCCATACTGAACTGATTGCGTTCGTACGCGGTTATCGTTGCTCGATCGATATGTCTGGCACTCGGTGTTGTCGCATGTTGTACGCCAAGCTGGACGGTGAGAGTTTCCGCGTCAGTTCGGTTGATATTTAGTAATGTCGTTGTCAATCCCACAACGCCAAGTACAACGAGAATCCCAAGCGGAACGTGCCAACTCATCTCCTAAATCGCGTCCCTGGCCGCCAGAAGAACAATAGCGCGATGAGCGACAGTCCAGCGAAAGCGTAGAGCATCGTCATCCAGGTTTGGATGCTGAAAGGACTACGATCCCATTGCGGGAGGATTCGCATCGTGTCGAGGAAACCCTGATTGGAATCAGCGATGATTTCGACGTGCCCATCTCCGTCATACGTACCAAAAACGAAACCGGCCACGAAGTCGTCTAGTTGCGGCGATAGATAAGCAATAGCACGCCATTTCGGCGTAAGCGGTTCAGTTTGAACGGGGGACATCAGCAGCACTGCGTTGCGCTCTAAGACGACTTGCATTCCCCGCCAAATGTCTGGATAAGCCTGCAGATTGAACCGGGCTTTCGCCGTATCGGGAATGGCCGCCAGTAGTAGAGCGTTGTTCGATTGAATTTCAGCATCAATCAATGTTCGATTCACGGCTAGCCGAATCAAAGCTTCTGGGTGCGCTGATGGCGGCATCGGCATCGTGAGTAAAGGTTCTGGCGCGCCTTGCCCGTACCCTTGACTGCGGAGTAATCCGAGTGATAGCGCGAGATCTTCTATCGCTTCTCGCTGAGGTTCAGCTAGCTCAGGTGGCTGGGAGAGAAAACTCTGCAAGATCGGGATGAACTGCTGCAGCAGTTCGGTCGGCGGGTTGTCGTTGTCATAAAAACGCTGCACTTCATCTAAGAACGCCATTAATGCAGTTAAGAAGCCCTCGAGATCGTTCTCGATTGATCCGAGACTAAGTGATCCCAGGCTCATCAGATCTGCTGTGGGGTCTGCTAACCTGATCGAGAATCCCGGGACATCGCCAGGCACACCTCCCGTGCCTTGACCAGTTTGTCGACTGCGTGATGCACGTACGTCGGGAAAGCTCTCACTGTCCACGTTTCCACCGCCACCAGGTCCAAGTTGGGCGCCTTGCGGTAGCGATTCGGCATTGGCGGCGCCCTGCTCTCCGTCTTCCCCCCACTCGGATTCGGCCGGCGGCCATTCGCCGTCTCCTTGATTTTCACTTTCATTGTTGCCGTTGGTGAGTGATTCATATACGTCAGCCACTGTAGACGTCTGACCACTCGCTCCTTGCTGAATGCAGTCCTTAGCGCTCATACCTGCTGGACACGACGCCAACGATGCATCGGGCGCTGCACCCATCCCACCAACGAAGTGCCAATGAGTAATTACGATCGCGTGATCTTTTAGGATGGACATCAATAGGTAGAAGATGCCAATATCGTAAAAATCACCACGGACCTTCGTTCTCTGAAACGCGTTAAACTCGCCGAGGAAAGCATCTAGGCTATTGGGTTCCTGCAGAAGTTCAGATCTGTGCCAGATGCGCCCTGAATAAGGATCACGGACAACGTTCTTGTGAATCTCCAAGACTGGCATCATCGCGGGGTCCCACACCTGATCAAGGGGATCGTGCTCGTAGTCGTGTAGCTGCGCGGGTGGACCAGCCGCGAGTCGATTCAACACCAGGGACGTGCTGAATTCCCTCGTCATCACCGCAGCGACTTCTTGAATCCGCTCGCTGTATTCCTTCTCTTGCTCAAATCGACTTGCAATGCTGAGCACGATCACGATGATCAATACGGCGACGCCGTTTGCAAGGATGTCGACGAGCGCGACGCCAGCGAAATTAGGTATCCGTCGAGCCGCCGAAATCATGGCGTGTTGGTCTCGGTATAGTCGCGAATATACGAAGGAATGTCATCAAGCATGACGGACTTCAGAAATTCATTGTCCGCAATAACCCAACCGATCTTGATTTCACGATCAGGCCAAATCCTCGCGAGGCAGTTACGAGCCTCTGCCATGATCGGAATGCTTCCCTCGAGTACGAAAAACAACAGCTGTTGATTGTTGTCTTCGTAGACTCGTTCGGCGTAGTTACGGTAAGGACCGCCGAACGTACAGATTTCTTCTCGGGAGACTCCCTCACCCGTTTCAACTATTCGAAGCGTGCTCGGGAATACGATGACGACATAGCCGAATCCACCTGTTTCGCTTTGAATGCGATAAAGTCCATCCTCCGCGGTGTCTTGTAGGCGTTCGCGAACTGCCGATTCCGAGAATATGTTGACGATGAGTAGAAACACCAACATGAGCGCGAACATGCCGCCGAAAACGGCCATCATCGGCGCGTTACTGTCGTCGTCTGGCTGACGTTCCTTAGAAGGCACGAACGCTTTCGCGCAGTTGCCGCTCTAACGTATTGAGAGCGCGTTCTTCGCTGCGCTGTACGAGAGTGAGAGAGAGCATCAACAACACACTGAGTGAGAGCGCAATCAGCGTCGTATCGAATGCGATACCAAGTGGCGCAATCGCCGCACCGAGTTCTGTTGATAGACCACTCAATCCCGATTCAGACGCAATCAACTTACGTATACCGTCAGCCGCGAGGGAGATACCGAGTACCGTGCCTATGAACCCGAGCACGGGAACAACCCAACCGATGTATCGTGGCACGGTGAATGACTCCTCATGCCGACGCCAGAGGAACTCTAGTCGATCGTCGAGTCGGACGGAATCGTCCGATAGGGAACGGATGCGATCAATGTGTGTGAGGATGTTTGAATCACTGGCGATCTGCCATCGTTGAAGACTCGCACGAAGATAGAGTGTGTTCCACCATTTACCGACGAGGATGAGCATTCCCCAGTAAAAGAACAGCACCGTTGTTGGCGGGATCATGCCACGTTCAAGAAAGCGTCGCGTAATGGCTTGGGAGGTTGCCCACGTCTCGCCTAGCCACTCTAGTGCGAGTAATGTCGTGGCACTCAGCACGAGAGCAGTTAGTAGCGAAAGAAGGAGACCAGGACCGCTTAGAAAGTTCGCGAGCCAGTCAAGTGCGTCTGCTTGACTCGCGCTTGCAGCACGAAGCCAAAGACCAACGCCATATAGTCCGATCGCGGACACGAACAGCGGGATCAAACTACTCGTCCACCGTAAGCTGCTGCCATTGTCGATGACCGCGAACGCCGGTAAAGCTGCGGTAAAACTGACCACCAGCAAACTCACCACGCTGATCGCGGTCAATGTCACGTAGAGAGCCTGGGATGAGCGCAATACGAAGTGCGTAATCGCTATCACGCCGATAGCCGCGAGCACGACGGGTGCGGCAATCCAGGAAGGAAACTCGAACACTTGCGCGACATTGAACGCGACCAGCGCCACTAGCAAGATGTAAACGACGATCGCGACGCGCACGTTGATCCTTGGGAAAGAAGAAGGCGGATTTTAGAAGCCGCTTTGAGTAGCGGCTATTGATTGTTCAGATTAGAGTAGTCCGTATTCCATAAGTTCAGTGTGAAATCCGCGTTAACGATGTGGGCGTTTCAATCGATGACAACACGTCACGACACATTTCGCGGTGGGATTGACGATGAGGTAGTAATTCAGCCGATCGCAAACGCGCGCATACTGGTCACCAAGTGCGCGCTCTAACTCGTGCCGACTCGCTTGGTCTAGCGCGAACGATCGCTCTGCCGCACCCGCTGGCGACGAATTCCCGAACAATAGCATGAGGACGATCTGAAGATCGGAAATACCCCGCTGTCGAATCCGCATCTCGGTGTGCTGGCTCAGACTAACTCGGTCGAATTGTGCGAGTCGCTGACGAGCGCGGCGCGATAGGTGTATCTCGTCGGGAAATTCCTCTTGCAGCAGAATGGAAGGTGATATCGCAGCTGGCAATCCGCTTTCCATCGAGAAAATAAAAACTCAAGTTTAGGAACGCTCACCGTGAAGAACCGATGGAAAATGATGGAAGATAATGAAGGTTCGTTCGGCAACTACTACGTGATTTAAAGCGTCTGTCAGGCGTAGTATTCAGCAGCGAATTTCTGGTACAACCACAAATGTCTCGGTACCCGACCCGTGAAACCGCGTACCCGCGCGTCTCACTAGAAGACACAGATCATCCTTTGTCACAGCATCCAGATTCAAGGATGCGATATGCGTATTTCAAGACCATCGCGAAAGGTGGAACGTGCATCATCAGCTCGTGTAAAGACCTGCATCTCATGCGCACGATCTGCTACAAGGAGTTACGCTCCGAACTTGCAGCTGATCCGATTCAACAGCAACGTTTCATTCGGGAAGCGCGGGTCACAGCGATGTTGCAGCACCCAAACACGATACCTACCTACGAACTAGGTCGAAACGTTGATGGTCATCCCTACTTCACCATGAAATTGGTCTATGGCGCGACAATGCGCGAAATACTGGATTCGTGCGCAGAAGCCGGATCGCATAACGTCGGCGGTCATTCGCTGATGAAGCTCATCAACGTGTTATCTCAGGTAGGACACGCCTTGCACTACGCGCACCAGCACGGTGTCGTCCATCGCGATGTCAAGCCAGAGAACATTTTGATCGGTGCGTTTGACGAAGTACTTTTGCTCGATTGGGGTCTAGCGAAAGTGTGGGGTAAAGGTGAGGAACCCAAGTTCGAGATGCATAAGCCACGGATCGTCGTTCCTAAAGATGAAGACGTCACGTTGACCGCACAGTCGCCGTTAGACGCAACCCCAGCATATATGTCCCCCGAGCAATTGGTCAATCACAATGACGTGGACCATCGATCAGACATCTATAGCCTCGGAGCGATCTTGTACGAGTTACTTTCGCTGCGACGAATGGTGCAGGGCGACACGGTTAGTCGTGTATTGGATTTTGTGAAACGCGGTCGTATACCAGCGCCGGCCGCTCGTATGGGTGGCGTACCTGTTTCATCGCATCTATCAGAAATTTGTATGAGTTGTGTTGCGCATGAACCGGGTTTGCGTTATCAAACGATGGATCATGTGATCGACCATCTCGAAGAATGGATGATTGATCCGAGTTACGACTAGATCAGATAAGAACAATGTCATGATTTCATGCAATGCGATCCGCAACAATTGATTCGTACTCCTGATGCGTCGTCTTCACGATCAACGGACAAACAGTTCTCTATGACTCAAGCCGTAAGCAATTTGAATGTTCTTTGTCAGAATGACGTCGACTTCTATCAAAAACACGGCTTCTTGCACATGCCGGCCGTTTTTAATGTAGATGAGGTCGACAAAATGGCAGAGGAACTTGATTGGCAGATAACAACATGGGCAAACGAGAGCCCAGGTTGGAGCGGAGGTTGGCGACAGGTCTATATGAATGATGACATCGAGAAGCAGTCCAAGCTTGTCGCGTTACACGACCTTCATAGGTACTCAAGGGCGTGGTGTGATGCTGCAACACATCCGAAACTCGCCGGCGCCATCGCCGACCTGATCGGCCCAAATGTCGAGTTACACCATACGACGTTGCATGCTAAGCCGCCGGAGACAGGACATCCATTCCCGATGCACCAGGATTGGGCGTTTTACAAACATCGCGACGGTAGATTCGTTGATTGTTTAATCCATTTGGATGACACCGACGATTCCAATGGCTGCATCCGTTTCTTAGACGGTTCTCATAAAGAAGGTCCGCGAGAACACATCGTCAAGTTTCCTGACGGTCGGCCTTGCACGCCCCATCTCCCAACAGCCGACTGGAGTCTTGAGGACACGGTGCCGGTGCCTGCTCGAAAAGGTGACGTCGTGGCATTCAGCATCCACATGATTCATGGGTCACGGATTAACACTACTGGGAGAATACGTCGCTTAGTCCGTGTTGGGTACCGCAATCCAGAAAACGAGCAGTACGCGGGACAATCACATGGGAGACCTGGACTAATTGTTTGGGGTAGGCGGCCGCGCGACGATGGACAAACACCTTTTGCGACGAATATCTAATGCGACTTTATCCGATTGACGCGCGCGAATACAACGCGCGATCAGAGCCAGTTCCACTCACCAACGAGCAGTTGCGTCACTTCATCGCGGCGGGATTTCTACCGCTTCAGTCGAGCTTACCAGCCTCCTACCATAAGTCGATTTTCGAACGGTTCGATCAGATCAGTCAGTCGTACGGACATTTTGGTAACAACCTGCTACCACTCGTCCCTGAAATCGCTGAACTGTTTGAAGATCCCGTTGTTAAAGGTGCTCTACAAACGGTGTTAGGGAAAGACTACAGCATGCACCCACACCGAGCACTGCATTCGAACCCGCCGGGGAGTCCAGAGCAGGGATTCCACAAGGACAGCTACTGGGGTTATGTTCGTCGCGTGCGCAACCACCGACCGTGGTGGGTCATGATCATGTACTTCCCGCAAAGTACGCCGGTGAAAAAAGGTCCTACCGCAGTTATGAGCGGAAGTCAGCATCTCAATCAGCAACCCAATGACTACTGCATACCAGCATCAATAAGCGGAAAGGCAGGTAGCTTAGTAATGATTCATTACGACATTTGGCATCGAAAGATGCTGAATCAAACGGAAATGAATCGGTACATGTTTAAGTTTGAGTTTTCCCGCCTACGCAATCCGGAACCCGTGGATCGTGGAGAATGGCTTGCACCGAAACGCGTTGTAAAGCCCGATCTTTCGCCTGTCTGGCGAAGCGTTTGGGATTGGTTAGTTGGGTCCGATTCCAAAACTAATGACAGCGAAATCCCATCAATCGATGACCTTGGTGCACCAGATGAGTGGCAAGGCATTCGCGCGGCATACGATTGGGCAAATGAAGGTGAGTCTGCGGTAATACCGCTTCTCGATGCGTTGCAATTCAATCCAAACGGCTACAACGAGAAACGTCGTTACTCTGACAACGGAACCCTATGGCGTGACGATGTGGTTGCGAGAAATGCTGCGCACGGATTGGTACATGTCGGTCGTCCTGCGATTCATGGTTTGCTTACGACACTCAAACACGGTGAAGACCGAGCCCGAAAACATGCAGCGTTCGCACTGGGTGAGATTGGCGATAAGGCAGCTACCGCAGGTTTAGCGAAGGCATTGTGTGACGAGGAAGTGCACGTGCGTGTCGCCGCCATTGAAGCGCTCGGGTTATTGCAGCCGACTGAGATCGGCGTAAATACCATGTTAAAGGCTTTGAAAGATCCAGCGTCCGAGGTAAGGTTTGACGCGGCTTTGTCGCTCATGCGTGCCACAACAACTACGAGTACCACTCTGAAGGCAAAGTGTGTGCCAGCACTTGGCGCAGCGCTTTATGACACTAATAGATACGTCAGCGGCTATGCGGCAGAGGCGCTTGAGCGGATCGGCAGTAAATCGGCGTTAAATGAACTACTGCCGTTCTTGCGGACATCGCGCTGGTGCGCTCATACAGACAATCAACGACCTTTTTGACAATTTCTGCATATAAACGATCTACTATATGGGAAATCACGAATTAGCAAGTAGTGAGTGAATGAAATTGGTGGGTACCACGAATTGCCTCCTACCTATACATAAAAACACATCTAACGATTAGGATAGGTTCTTGTATTTGTGTGATACTTCTACCATTCAGAGACGACCCATTCGACAAGGTGCGTAGAAAGTACCTCGGATGGCGTGAGATCATGTAGTTCAAACGACATGATGGTAATACTGACTAAAACTAAAACATCCGACTACGTGTTGCAGGCTTTAACTGCCCTGAATAGAGTAATCGGGAACCGGATTCGAGACTATTTGAGGATTTCTTTCTGAACATTAAGTATCCTCAGCAAGTTTTCAATCTCAGTCTTACCAATCTCTCCACGTACAACAATGCGGACAGAAGTCGCATTACCAACAGGTGCACTTATCCATGTCTTTTCCGACGTCTCCGTAGTTCCCATGAGAGCAAAGTGCCTATCGGTTTGCTCGTCGCGTTCAATCAGACCTGCTACAAACATCCTCGTCTCTACGTACGCCCTAACCAATCGCTCATACGCATTAGGATTAAAACCAAGCGGGCGTATTCTTGCGATGATTGCCTCTTTCGTAATCTGTTTAGCATGAGGATCATCCACCGGACCAAAGTGATTGTTTAATGTCTTGAATATTTCCGGCATGTTACTCGCGGATTTCAACGCCTCGATATACTGCGCCTTGGAATCAGGTTCGATTAACCGCTGTGCCAACGCACTGATGGAGACACGTCCATCCCGATCACGGCTAATTAAACGGAACTGTCGTAAGTCGGAGAGCGCTTTACCCGGACCATTACTACCACCTCGATAGTTCATTGCGCCGAGCACTTGCTCCCGTGTAGATGGGCTCGCACCAATTACCTGATACGCATCGCGAGTGTACTCAATTGAACGTTCTAGGCTCATTACAGGATAACTTGGTGAACGTATGTGGCGCTTCATGATGGAATTAATTGATTCGATTAAAAGATATTGTAGTGAATTTAAATACCCGTTGATTCCATTTTGGTGAGTGTAGCTGCGGGTCTAGCGCGTCTGTTTACAGTCATCGCACTATACCATACACCAGCTAAAATTGCCACAATTCCATAGCAGATCATGTGTGAACACATTACAGTGATTTCGAAAATATCGAAGGTCGAAAAATAGCAATATAGTTCATTTAAGATGTAGGCAATTACCTTCCCGCAGCTTATCCATACACCAAATATCAATATGTCACAACAGAAATAAACGGATCGTTTAACCGCTGGTTTTTTCCCGTTTATTTCAGTGTCTTTCTCCTTATTTCCTATATAGGTCGTAATCATGGAGGCAAAAGCGGCTAGTAAAGCAACTGTAACATAGATCGGTGTAGGTGCTAATTCGAACATTCTAAAAGTTTGGCGTTCTCTTTCTTAATACTGTTGTTGAAGTGTCGTCGTTGATCCTTACTTACGTACTTGCGCACCCCGAGTAATGGCCAGACATTAACAGTCCATAACTCATATTCTCTTTCATCTTCTCCCATATCATGCATTGATAAGTACATCATACGACCCCCGTCAACGATTTTGTAGTGAATTTCATCATCTAGCCTATTATCACCATCTTTAACATACCAGATTTTTACTCTGTTACGGAACTCATTTGCTAAATTGGTGAATTTGATCGACTGCTCAACATTAAACAGGCACTTGATCTTCAGAAACTTGGACGAGTTTAGCCGTTGGCGAAATGCCTCGATTACTTCGTCGTCGTTATAGAACGTACGATCGTTGCAATCACCGTCATCATGAATGATTAATGAAGTTCTAGCTTGACTAACCATCCGAATTAGTTCTTGTTTCGCTTGTTCGTTATTGTTTTTGTCTTGTTTCATATCGATTAGCTGTGTAAAACGAGCCGATATGTAGTAGTAGATACCAATAACGAACCCCACAGTAGTAAATGTGACTACTACGATCACAACTACGAGTTCAAGTTCCATTGCATTTCCTCCCGTTCAAATGCACGTTTTATACGTCTGTCTAATTCTCGACTTCCTCCTTTTTAGAAACAGAAGTTTGGATCTTTTGATCGCACATGGATGCCGTCTCCTCCGCGTAGATGGGCGCATTTTATAAAACGTGATCGGTTGTTAGCAATAAGGATTACTGAGTTTGCAATCTCGCTTAGTCGTTCGATTAAAGAGTGAAATTGTGCACCTATGCGCGGAAAATCTCGCATTAGATGTCGAAACGACAAATAGTCATGATTGTTAACAAGTAGAGGAAGAGTAGGTTGTCTGATTGGTTTAATTTCGTACAAAAGTTCGAATGGACCACAGTAAAAGGTAGACTTTACAGTGGATCATGCAATTCTGCTCGAGCGGAGTTTCTATTCGGAAAGATCGTTTTGACGCGCGACGAGTAAAGCGACTTCCTGCGTGAGAACAGGTTGGCCATCCTGATTAGTCAGCGTGTCTTTCAATGTAATAACGCCGCGATCCGGTCGCGATGAAGACGGCTTCTTCCGAATGCACTCCGTGGAGTAGGTAAGAACGTCGCCAGGTCTCGCGGGATTTGGAATGCGAATGGCTTCCTTACCGAGCATCGCGAGAATTTGAATGCGATCTTCGTGATCGAAGAACAATCGTGTGCAAATCGCAAACAAATGAAGGGAAGAAGCCGTTAAACCACCAAAAATAGATGCGCTCGCAGCGTCTTTATCGATGTGAAAGGGTTGTGGGTCCCACGTGGAAGCGAACTCGATAACTTCCGATTCAGTGAGAGTGTAAGTACCTACTTCGCTCTGATATCCGACTTCAATGTCATCAAAGTACAGCACGGAACGGTGCTTCCTCGGTCGCGATATCTAATGGCTCTATGCCAAGTTGATCGAACAGAAACCTGTCTTCTTCGTTTTCGGGATTAGGTGTGGTAAGCAACCGTTCCCCGCAGAAGATTGAATTTGCGCCAGCGAGATAACAAAGCGCTTGCGCTTCGTCGCTCATCTCCGTTCGACCCGCTGATAACCTTACGAATGAACGAGGCATAAGGATCCGTGCGACGCAGACCGTCCTTACGAATTCGATATTGGAGATAGCTGCCGAATCGTTTAGCGGCGTTCCCTCGACCCGAACGAGCATGTTGATTGGGACGGACTCAGGGTGTTGTGGAAGATTCGCAAGCTGGTGCAACAAGCCAGCTCTGTCCTCACGAGACTCGCCCATACCAACGATCCCGCCACAGCACACATTGATACCGGCATCGCGGACGGCAGCAAGCGTGTTAAGGCGATCTTGATACGTACGCGTCGTAATGATGTCACCGTAATACTCTGGTGACGTGTCAAGATTGTGGTTGTAGTACGCTAGTCCCGCATCCGCAAGACATTGAGCCTTGTCGTCGCTCAACATACCGAGCGTTACGCAAGTCTCTAAGCCTTCGTCATTCACGGCCCGTACAAGTTCGGCAACCTGCTCTACCTGACGTTCCGTAGGACTACGCCACGCTGCACCCATACAGAAACGCGAAGCGCCATCCGCTCTGGCGTTACGTGCGGCTTGGACGACGTCCTCAATTGGGAGCAATCCGTGGACGTCCAATCCAGTATCGAAATGAACGCTCTGGGGACAGTATTTACAGTCCTCTGGACATCCACCTGTCTTGATACTGAGCAATGTGCTCAGTTGGACTTTGTTGGGGTCAAAATGTTCGCGGTGAATGGATTGCGCCGCATACATCAAGTCGTTAAACGGGCGCTCGAACAAGGCAAGAACTTCCGATTTTTGCCAGTCGTGGCGCAATGAGCTGGTCAATGAATCATTCCGAAACGGGAGATGCCGTACGCCCTATGTATCCTGCAAAGTGGCGACCAAGCATACGTTTAATTCGGCAATTCTAGCTGTCTTCTCTAGTGGATTCGAAATGAACAAAGCGGTAATTCGTTGGTTTGCATACGTCTGTTTGATTTCCGCGTGCTTTACGCTCTATGGCCAACCTGAGTCGACCTCAGAAGAGTCTGTTGAAACCCCGCCAGTTTGGCAGGATGGTCGAGCAAGTGTGTCGCTCGATGCGGAAGCGTTAGCTGCCGTTGATGACCTTATGGGTGAATACATCGAGAACGGTCGGGTCGCTGGCATGGTCGTTTCCGTCGCCTACAAAAATGACGTCGTCTACACCAATACCGTTGGCGTTCGTGGCGCCGAAGACAATCGCCCATTGAAAGAAGATGACCTGTTCCGAATTTACTCCATGACCAAGCCGATTACGGGTGTAGCGTTGATGCAGCTACATGAACAAGGGAAATTCAAGCTCGATGACCGAGTGGACAAATACATCCCCGAATTCGCTGACTTGAAGGTGTACAACGCCGACGGAGATCCAACGCCACCGAAAAACCCGATCACCATTCGACACTTGCTGACACATACGGCGGGATTCGGCTATGTGTTCGGCAACCACCCCGTAGCCCAACAGATTCGCAATGAGCAGGTTTTGGGATCGGGGAATTTAGAGGATTTCGCCAAGAAAGTGGTCAACGTCCCATTGGTGTATCAACCGGGCACACGGTGGCACTACAGCATTTCCGTTGACGTGCAGGGCCTATTGATTGAGCGATTGAGCGGTAAGACGTTCGACGTTTATTTGAAGGACCATATCTTTGAGCCTTTGGGGATGGAGGACACATTCTTCTCCGTACCCGACGAAAAGTTTGACCGATTTTTGCCCAACCATACTTGGAGTCGGTCGATGAACCATCTCATTCAGTCTGGTCAGCAGAGTTTCGATTCGTACCGCGATGTCACGTTCTTCTCTGGCGGTGGCGGGTTGGTGTCGACAGCGCATGACTACATGACGTTCGCGCGAGCAGTGGCAAACGGCGGCGAATTGAATGGTGTTCGAATTCTGCAACCGGAGACGGTTGAAAACATGCGCCGCGACCACCTCGGTGAGGCCATTCAAGCGGCAGGCGGTACGGGCGAGAACCCTGAAGACGGGGCAAGACGTGCATTCGGTGGTTTTGGCTTTGGTCTGGGTTTTGGAGTCAATACGGCACCCTCGACGGCAGACCGTTCAGAAGGCGAGTACAACTGGGGAGGCGCTGCAGGAACCGTATTCTGGATCGATCCGGTAGAGGATTTAGTCGTAGTAGGCATGATCCAGTTGATGGGTTCGCCATGGCAGCTTTCCAATGACTTACATAAAGCTGTTCGAGGTGCGCTCGTTTACGAGTAGTT
The DNA here is from genome assembly GCA_026707905.1 of Gammaproteobacteria bacterium. GTDB lineage: Bacteria > Pseudomonadota > Gammaproteobacteria > Pseudomonadales > Azotimanducaceae > Bin55. The sequence continues at coordinate 85,063 of JAPOVY010000046.1, forward strand.
CACTTCTACTTTAACAAGCTAGCCACTAATTCCGACGTAGGTGCGGGAGGTTCATCTTTGAACGCCGCCAGGCGATCGTAAACCTGCGCAGCACCTTCATGGAAGCCATTAGGTAGTTGGTTCGCAGCGAAGGTGCTAGCGATTTCGCGCATCTCCGCGGCGAATCGCCAAGCTTTGCGACTTACAGAGGGTCCAGTTCGTTCACTTCGTGTTTGCAGTTCGGGTTGTGATATCGACCATTCTGTTAACAAAGCGTCAGTGACGGCATTAGCTTCAGCAAGGGCACGGATGTTGAGTAACAATGCAGATGTACCCTTGGTGTACGCTGCATAACACATCTTCAACGCGGAAGCGGCTGTTGCCTCAGGTCCGAGATCCGTTGGTTGAGCAAACGTACCGGTGAAAAGCTCTCGAATGGTCGACGCTTTCTTCCCGGACAGATACATGCGTGTTGCTCCCGCGCGTCTTGCAGGTGGCCCGATGATGCTTCCGTCGACGTAATTCTCACCGACCAACGCTGAGATACGTCCTGCTGTCATAGGCGAAGTTGCGTTCGCATCGACGTAAATTCCTTGGAAGTCTTGAGCGACAACGGATTCCGCCGTCGCCTCCGCAAATTCGGGAGGACAGATGGATAGAACGACGTCTGCTCCTTCTAGCGCAGATTCGAGACGGAGGTGTTCGGAAAAACCTTCACTTTCTGCACGTTGTCGCGTCGCCGTCGAACGCTTATCCGAAACCCAATAGACGTGATGCTGGTTGCTGAGAAGACATGCGCCAAGCGACGAACCCATTTCGCCTGGATGCAGAACTAAGACGTGCGCCATAGCTGAATTAACTCCGAGGTTTCAGTTCGCAACGATAAGACTTACGAGTTGGCGGAATCCACGCAAATTTGCATGGACTAACATAAAAGAGTTATGAACAGGAGAAAGCAGTGTCTGAATTTGAAGGCAAAGTCGCAGTTGTTACTGGTGCAGGTGGTGGAATCGGTCGAAGCCATGCTATCGAATTCGCGAAGCGTGGTGCTAAGGTCATTGTCAATGACCTAGGCGGAAGCGTCTCCGGCGATGGTCAGGGCGACATGGCGGATCAAGTTGTCGCGGAGATCAAAGAAAAAGGCGGTGAAGCGGTTGCGAACAAAGCCTCAGTCGCCGATCGGGACGGCGCGAAGAGCATCATCGATGACGCGATCGCAAACTTTGGTCGTATCGACATATTGGTTAACAACGCAGGGATTCTTCGTGACAAGACATTTAAAAAGATGTCGCTCGACGATTTTGACTTGGTGATGCAGGTGCACTTAACGGGTACGGCCTACGTGACGCATGCCGCTTGGTCCCATATGTATGACCAACGTTATGGACGTGTCGTGTTTACGAGTTCAGGTTCAGGGATATTTGGCAACTATGGCCAATCGAACTACGGTGCGGCGAAGATGGGTATGTTGGGACTTGCTAACGTGCTTGCGTTAGAGGGCGGACCGAGAAACGTCCATGTGAATTGTTTAGGACCTGGTGCAGCGACTCGCATGACCAACACCGTGCCGGGTCGAGACGAAGACATTTCGGATCCTGACCCTAATCGACATCCATCTCTCGTCAGCCCAGCAGTGTTATTCATGTGCAGCGAAGCCGCGCCTAACGGTTGTGTAATCCACGCCAGTGGCGGCAATTACTCGAGAAGCGAGATCGTCGTGAATCCTGGCGTATCGCTAGGCGCGGGTACAACGTACGAAGATTTGTTGCCACACGTAGATTCGCTTATGGACATGACCGGAGCGAAACGTAGAGAACGGCGGCAGCCGAGACCAAGAAGTTAGTCGAACAGGTACGTCAAGGGATGGAAGTGTGTTCGGTCTATCGGGAACATGCTTGAGTCAGAATCGTGAGCGACGAAGATCACAAGCTGAAAACTACGTTACCTAGTCGCAATTGGCTGCTTGGACTAGGTGTTGTCCTTACGACAGTGTGGATTCTCGGTGGTCTCGTTTACATTGTTTTCCTCGATGGCTGGATGTCGTTTGTTGATCAACGCGCAGATGCGATTGGTGGCTTTCTGGAAGGTTTTTTCGCGCCGCTTGCCTTTCTGTGGCTGGTGATCGGCTTATTTATTCAACAGCGGGAGCTCGCGTCTAACACGGAAGCGCTGAAGCAAACGAATCTCAATTCGGAGAAGCAAACTGAGGTTCTCGCTGCGACCGAGTTGCGCGCTCGACAGAGTGCGTTTTTTCAGATAGCGGAAAACGTCCGTCGGCAAACAGGAAACTTAGCGGGAGTCATCGTTGGCTCGTTGGAAACGGAACAGGGCGAACGCATTATGAGCGACGCGAGGATGATTGAACATTGGGAAGAACACCAACGTGGTCAGTTCGAGATCTTCCCGGCCATGCTTACAGATCCAGCGGGGGCGTTTGCAGCTGCAGGACTTCACCCGATCGACATCTACTATGGAACTGAAGAAAGAAGCCAGACGACCTCTGAGTACGTGAAGAGTTTCCGAGGCTTAATTGAGCTGGCCAGAGACTGTGACGACGACGGCGCGATCGTGCGCACGATCACTCAAACACCACACGGCCAAATCTATATTGCGATGCTCGAACACATTAGGCCCCCGGCCTGTTGGGCATTGTTGGAAAGTGCTTCGATGTTCTCGCCTGCGACAGAGGAAATCGAACTCTTCGGCACGTGGCACATTCGAGGAGAAACGCTTTATGGAGACCAAGAGTGGTATACGACGTTCAGGGAAACGGAGAATGGGATTGAAGGCGAAGTACGTCTCGATGACGCTGTCACCGCGATCCAAGACTTCGCCATTGATGGTCCCGCTGTGTTTGGGCGAGTTGTGCTATCCGGAAATATCTTCATCATGACAGGTACCGTCGAGAGCGGCCTACTGAGAGGACAACTCGATATACGAGAAGGCATATTCGCTAGATTTGAAGGCGCACGAGTCTAAATTCTCGGCGTTTCACGCGCGCTTCGGTTTCGTTAGTTCGGAATCAATTAGGTGCGATCGGCGTTCGACGATTACGTCTTTGTACTGAATCCGTGCGTGGTCCGAAGTAAGTCGCTAAATACTCAAGAATCTTGGACTCGTCTTCGCCGAGGTCCCATAGTCCTTCCTCTACCTGCATTCGCCGAATAACGTCTTGCCACGCACTACGTGATAGTCGAAGGTTTTTGAGAATCTGACTGGAGTGGCAGGATGTGCAATGCGCTCGAACCAACAACCAAGTCTCTTCTGAATCCTCAATGAGTACGGGATCGATCGTTACGGATTGATTCTCGGCCCGATCGCTTAACGCAACGAGTGCGAGGCAAATGAAGACGAGAAACGACGTTTTAGACCACATGCACTGCGATGCGATGACACGCGTTGTTTCCGTATCCCTTCGGGTTCCAACCAGGCACGAGCATAGGTTGCGATTCACCGCTGGAATCTACGGCTCGTGCCCAGACTTCGAAGTAACCTCGAGTTGGAAACATGACTGAGTAATCGAAGTGTTGCCACGCGAAAGCATTTACGGGAGGTTGCAGTTCAGTCTTTACCCAGGTCGTACCGTAGTCAATCGAAAGGTGGACGGCCGTTATGTCTACTGCGCTCGTCCACGCATGACCGTGTACAGGTAACGCTCGATTCGATTGGTGCACGATTCCGGATTCCGGATTCGTGATGAGAGACTTAACGGGCATTGAATCAAGCATGCACATGGCGTCGTTAGAAACTTGACTGCCTCTTACTACCGGTTCACACGGAACGTGGTACGAAGGAGGCGACATTTTTGCGCCATCATGGCGTTTATCGCGTATTGAAAGGCCGCTTAACCACTTTCCCGAAGTCGATCCTGGTTGGCCGCCGAACACCAACCTGAGTGGGTGTCCGTTCATGGGATGCAAGTCCTCGTCGTTCATACCCCATACCAACATCGAGTCCGGATCCATGGCTTTCGAAACATGTACGCCACGGGATATCGCTTCACGCGTTGCGTCGCCGCTGGCGTGTCGATCCTTCCCGTGATATGCAACGAATACGGCGTTGTTCTGTACGCCAACATCTAAGAGCAAATCCCGGAGTCGCATGCCGTGCCAGACGGGGCATCCGACCGCACCGAGCGTCCACTGATTACCGCTAACGGGTGGATCGAATTCAGCCCGACCATTGCCGCCGCATTCGAGCGTTATCTGTCGTGAGATATGTTCGAATTTCCGTTTTAGCTCAGGTAATGTGTACCGTCGAGGCTTTCGAGCTGACTCGCCATCGATGTTCAGGATCCAGCCGGTAGGGTCAACCGAGTTGGGCGGTATGCCGTTGTTCCGGATAAAAAGCCGATTAGTTGGTGTGATGTCATCGTTCAACAGGTGCGGATGCGTCTCGGCATTCAACGGCCGATCATTGAGCAGAATCAAGCCATCTTTACCCTCAATTACAAACGGTTCGCTCGAGTTGGCATAGACGGCTGGAATCAACCCTCGAGGCATATATTCCGAAAACGCGATCTGCGTTCCCAACGCAGCGGCCATCGCACCTAAGCCACGCAGAAATCCGCGCCGAGATTTGTGATTCGAAACGCGATGCCAGGTTTCCCAATCCGCGCGTTCGGGGTCGCGCTCGTACAGCTCATGAATGCCGCGTTCGCGTTGCGTCATAGAAGACCTCGAAAGGACGTATCGACGAAACGAAGTTTATGGCTTCTATAAATCCGGCGTGAGTGGCACACAAGTGGATGATCGCTAGAGGTTCTCGTCGGTAATGTCGCGGGTGAGCGAGCGGAACCCCAGCCAAGACCAAACACTAATCAGAGCGGCAACCAGGAAAACATGCGAGCCGATGCCTCTAAAGTCAGGTAACCAACTCACAGACCATCCGACGTAAAGCGCAATTCCCATGAACGGCGCGAACGCGCCGCGCAAGCCGGTCAGAGTGACGTGGATTCCCATATAGGTGACTAGATCGCGTTCGTTCGCAAAGTCGTTGTGTCCGAGCTGCCAAGCTAACGTGCCCGCGCTACGCGCGAATCCCATCGTAACTCGTCCGAGCGCCAATAACCACAGACCATGGAGCATCGCGCCCACCCACATGATTAGCTGCGAGACGACCCAGAAAACACTCATCTGAGACCGAAACTCGGCGACGTGCACTCTATCGAGATAGCGCGCCCACATGGGTAACGTGATCATGCCGATGGCGTGTGGAATGATCACACTTAACGCGATGCTGACAGTATAGCTTGCATTCATTTCACGTGACACGAGGTAGATGAGCGGCGCTTCGAGCATCATGTTCGACACGCCACCAAGAAACTGATAGAACTCATAGCGAGCAAAGTTCCTGTCATTTCGCAAGATACGCCAGAAACTAGCAAGGGGAACACGGCTTGCGCGTGACACGACGCGACGAACCCGGCGCTCTGACACTCGATGGCGCAGTTCACCGATTACTTCTATCCGGGAAAACGAAAAAATGCCGAACAATGCGATAACAGTCGCAACGACGTACATGATCCGAAAGCTCGTCGGGCTCCCATCGAGAATGGGTGCACCGGCCATCGTTGTGACAACCATGACCAGACTGGTGATAAGCTGTAAGCGTCCGGTTGTACGTGCCCGTACCTCCCTGACATAGTTAAGACTCCATACGACACTACGGATAGTGATCGTGCCTGCCGTAAAGACACGGGCGAGTACCACGCCTATGCAAAGAAGAACGATGCCGGTTGGAGTGGGAGGAGAGAATGCGACAAGTAATAGACAGACCATCGTGAGGGTCTGAAGCAAGACGACGATAGGTACTTTTGATCGTGCGCTAGCAACACTGTTCCATAGGTAACTGGAAAGGTTGCCAAACATGGGCGCGGCAGTAAGTAGTGCGATGACCCATGGTGGCACGTTGTAGATCTTGTCCGCGATGACGCCGATGAATCCGCCCTCAAGCATCGCCAACGCGACGGGAACGGTGAGTTCGGTGATCTGCTCGCGATTGAGACTACGACGAGCTGCCGGTGTAAGTTGGACGGATCCAAATACGCGGCTGAATAAACCCACCTTTAGTTAGGCATGGTCACGTCGGAATCGGTGGGTGGCAGTTTGGTCAGGTCCAGGTTCTTGCTATTGGCGTAGTCATGTGCGACTGTCACGGTTTCACGGTTACACCTCGCAAGTGACGATAGTGCTGCGAATACGATCCACGACGAGGAGACTTCGAAGTATTCGCGGAGTGCTTCACGGGATTCCGACAAGCCGAAACCATCGGTTCCTAACGCGACGAAATCGTTCTCAATCCACCTCGCGATGGATAACGGCAGACTCTTCTGGTAATCGGTCGCCGCAATCACACTTCCGTCTTCGGCTTCGAACAATTCTTCGACGAAAGGACGTACGGTAGTGTCGTCGACTGCAAGCATGCGCTCACGTTCTGCATCGATTCCTTGACGTGCGAGTTCGACGTAGCTGGTGACACTCCAAACCGTAACCCGCTTTCCAAGTTCCTCAAGTTGCTCTGCCGCATCCAACACTTCCATCATGATTGCGCCACTACCCAGCAGATGGACATCGGCGTTCTCTGTGTAGCGATACGCGTACATTCCTCGAATGATGCCTCGCTCTGCCCCTTCCGGAATGGCGGGCATTGGGTAGTTTTGGTTCGTTACAGTGATGTAGTAGAAGACTGATTCGTTTTCCTGGTACATACGGCGGATCCCTTCGCGAACGATCACCGCGATTTCGTAAGCAAACGCTGGGTCGTAACTAATTAAGTTTGGCACCGTCGAAGCCATCACATGTGAGTGACCGTCCTGATGTTGAACGCCTTCGCCATTGAGTGTCGTTCGACCCGAAGTACCCCCTAAGAGAAAGCCACGACACATCATGTCGCCACAAGCCCAGATCATGTCGCCAACGCGCTGGAACCCGAACATGGAATAGAAGATGTAAAACGGGATCATCGGTAGTGCGTGATTCGCGTATGCGGTTCCTGCGGCCAAGAAAGAAGCCATTGCACCGGTTTCGCAGATTCCTTCTTGGAGTATTTGACCGTCTTCTTTCTCCCGGTATGGTGCGATCGTGCCGAAATCTACTGGTCGATAGTGCTGACCTTCCGGGGAGTAAATCCCCGCCTGCGGGAACAAGCCATCCATGCCAAACGTTCGTGCTTCGTCTGGCACGATGGGGACGATGTATTTGCCGAGATCGTCATGACGCAACAGGCGTTGCAGCATGCGTACAACGCTCATCGTCGTGGACACGGCGCGTCCTTTAGATCCCTCTAGCATGTCGCTAAAGAAATCCAATGTCGGTGGCGCGAGGGTGCGGCAATTCACTTGACGGACGGGTACATAACCGCTCAATCGCTCACGTTTGTCCTTGAGGTATTGGATTTCTTCGCTATCGTCGGCGGGCTTATAGAAAGCTGCCGCTTGAATGTCCTCGTCGCTTAGCGGTATCTCAAATCGTTTCGCTAAGTCCGCGCGCTCGTCTGGGGAGAGGTATTTCTTCTGGTGAACGGTGTTGTGTCCAGCCGCATCCGGACCTAAACCGTCCCCTTTCACTGTCTTGACCAAGATAACGCAAGGCTTGCCTTCGACTTGTCGCGCTTGGTCGTAGGCTGCGTAGATTTTGCGGTGATCATGGCCCCCGCGCTTGATCGTCGTTATTTCTTCATCACTTAGCGTCTTCATGAGGTCGATTAGTTGAGGCGTATTCTCGACCCAGTGTTCGCGAACCACATCGCCTGGCGAGACGGTATACATCTGGTAGTCGCCATCGACCGCCTGCTCCATACGCTGCTGCAAAATGCCTTCAACATCACGTTGAAGCAGTGCATCCCATCCTCCACCCCAGATGACCTTCAAGACGTGCCAATCTGCGCCGCGAAATCGGCGTTCTAATTCTTGAATGATCTTGCCATTGCCGCGTACAGGACCATCCAAACGCTGCAGATTGCAGTTGATCACCAGGACCAAGTTGTCTAGATGTTCGCGGGAAGCAATGTTGACGGTCCCGAGTACTTCGGGTTCGTCCGATTCGCCATCGCCGATGAACAGCCAGACTTTCCCGTTGTCTTTCCGTTTGAGACCACGGGACTCCAGATACTTGATAAATCGCGCCTGGTAGATCGCACAAGGGGTCGACAGGCCCATGCTCGCGCTTGGCATCGTCCAAAAATGGCTAAGCCGACGTGGATGCGGGTACGAAGGTAGCCCACCTTCATGAGCTAGTTCGCGTCTGAAGTTCTCCAGATGAGCTTGGGTTAAACGACCCTCCAGCCACGCTCGGGCATATACGCCCGGTGACGTATGTGCTTGAAAATGAACGTGGTCAGTGCCGTCGGGATGACCGTGGGCGCGAAAGAAATGGTTGTAGCCGACTTCCATCATGGTTGAAGCCGAGAGATACGTGGCGATGTGACCCCCGACACCGGATTCGCTGTCGTAAGCCTGGAGCACCATTGCGACCGCATTCCAACGTAGGACGTTCTCGATGCGAGACTCCAGCTCAATGTCACCTGGATAAGCAGGTTCGTCCGCCACCGGAATCGTGTTGATGTATGGTGTGTTCATCGCAGCGTCAGTCAGCACGACACCTTGACCGGACAGTTGATGCTGGAGTCGGGCGAGCAGGTGTTTGGCAGCATCGCCGCCACGCTCGCTCATTACGACGCTTAGCGCGTCGAGCCATTCTTGTTGTTCAAGCTCCCAATCGTCGTCGTGAATGTATGGTTGAGGCGTTGCCATGTCGATATTTGCGCGTTGGTAACGAATCCTTCAGCGAACTCGGATTTTAGTTTCACATCTTGATTTATAGGCTGCAGGGAATTGCGTCAGAGGAGGACGGATATGCGTAGATAGCATTCACCTATACCTACTGGATCGAGTGAATAAAAAGGACTAGTCATGCGCACGATGTGGGGATACGCAGTATTGATCGTAATGTCAGCCCTCATTCTTGTCGGGTGCGCGCAAGAGGCACCCCCGGCGGGAGTTGACGAAGCAAGGGAAGAACCGCAACTATCTGCGCTCGCACAGAAAGCTCAGGAAGTAACGGCGACGGTCGATACCACACGAATTACCAATGCAGATTCAGAACCTGGCAACTGGTTAGCTCATGGTCGTACTTACGACGAACAACGCTACTCGCCTTTGAATCAGATCAACACAGAGAACGTGACAGAACTAAGTGTTGCATGGCACTTTGATACCAATTCGAAACGCGGGCTAGAGGCATCGCCGATTGTGGTCGATGGCGTTATGTATACGACGGGTTCGTGGAGTAGCGTACAGGCGTTTGACGCGAAAACGGGTGACGTGCTTTGGGAATATGACCCGATGGTTCCGAAAGCTTGGGGTCAGTACGCCTGCTGTGATGTGGTCAATCGTGGCGTAGCTGTTTACAAGGGTCGGGTATTCGTCGGTGCACTCGACGGCCGACTCATTGCGTTAGATGCCGGTTCGGGCGACGTACTTTGGGAAGTCCTCACGATCGATCCATCGTTGCCTTATACGATTACTGGTGCACCGCGGGTTGTCAAAGATATGGTGATCATTGGCAACGGCGGCGCTGAACTTGGCGTTCGAGGTTACATTACTGCGTACGATGTCAGTACGGGTGAAGAAAAGTGGCGTTTCTTCACCGTCCCAGGTGATCCAAGCCAACCGTTCGAATCACCCGCGATGGAATTAGCTGCTGAAACATGGAAAGGCGGTGAGTGGTGGAAGGTCGGCGGCGGTGGAACCGTATGGGATTCGATGGCGTACGATCCAACCTTGAATCTACTGTATGTTGGTGTTGGGAACGGCTCGCCTTGGAATCGTTACATCCGTAGCCCCGGTGGTGGCGACAACCTTTATCTGTCGTCGATCGTGGCGATTAACCCAGACAATGGTTCAATGGTTTGGTATTACCAAACGACACCTGGCGACAACTGGGACTACACGGCGACCCAGCACATCATCCTGGCTGATCTTGAGATTGATGGCGAGATGCGCCAAACCGCGCTGCAGGCACCTAAAAATGGATTTTTTTATGTGATCGACCGCACGGACGGAAGTTTTATCTCAGCGGAAAACTACGTACCCATCACATGGGCAACTCACGTTGATCCTGACACCGGTCGACCCGTCGAAACACCGGAAGGTCAGTACTTGCAAGAAGAACGAACAGTGCGACCGGGCCCGTTGGGCGGGCATAACTGGCACCCGATGTCATATAGCCCGGATACTGGATTGGTCTACATTCCCGCGATCGATCTCGATTTCACATACGCCCATGAGGAAGTTTTTGAACACGAACCGGGTTGGTGGAATTTGGGTTTAGCAGGCGGACCTGGACCGGATGACCCGCCACCTACGGTGGAAGGTCAGATAGAGGCGCTGCAGAACGTTCGTGGTCACTTGCTAGCATGGGATCCCATCGAGCAAAAAGAGGTTTGGCGCGTTGAGCACGGGTCGGCCTGGAATGGTGGTGTACTGACAACGGCGGGAAATCTGGTCTTTCAAGGTCGCGCTGACGGAACGTTTCGGGCTTATGCAGCAGATACCGGGGAAGAGCTTTGGGAAATGCCCGTCCATACTGGCATCATCGCGGCACCTAGCACCTATGAGGTCGACGGTGAGCAATACGTCGTGATCGTGGCTGGTTGGGGAGGCGCATTTGGCACTACGTCAGGCGTTCCAAGACACAAAGGAAACGTGCTCGAGGAAGGCCGTGTCATCGCATTCAAGCTCGACGGCGCTAGCGAGCTACCGGAACCGAATGTAACGCATGTCAACATTCCTCAACCACCCGAAATGGAGGCGTCGCCAGAGCAGCTTCTACTTGGAAATCAAAAGTACAACGCCTATTGTTCAACATGCCATGGACCAGGCGTCAACAGTGGTAGTCAGATTCCAGACCTTAAGTATTTAGGAGAAGCGGGTCACGCACGCTGGGAGTCGATTGTGATGGGCGGCGTATATAGTGGCTTAGGTATGCCGAGCTATGCAGATATGCTGACCAACGAGGAGAGTGAGGCGATTCAGGCTTACGTAGTTGCGACGACGAACGCTTCGATTGCGTTTTGTGAATCTAGCTATCCAACGGACTATCCCGAGTTATTCGGGACATCGTGTACCAAACGCGTAATCGAGAAAGAATAGTCTGCAAGCAACAATCTTGGCTCTGTGCTGCTCCAAGAGTCAATATCGTTTATGTGACCTGAGCGTCAACGGATGGCTCCGCACGCAATAGTGAAGGAGAGCCGCGCAAGCTGATCCGCCAGAGTAGCCGTGAGTCGGTCGAATTTGTAGCTTGGTTGATCGGCGTCGCACTGTGCATCACGGTGGGGTTGTCCCACATTACGATGTCATGCACTTGATGTCGATAGAACGTGGTGAATTGAGGTTGCAGGACGTGTGTAGTTAGTGAATCTAGCAACCTCGTTGCTTCCTTCTTCCCCATTCCCCGAATCCCTTGTGCAGTGCCTGTGACCGCGTAGAGCGTTTTTTCTCCGGTCTCTGGGTGCTTACGGACAAGGGGATGAAATGCGGTGTAGTTCGGATCCCAGCCGGGAGGAGGTAACGGTCTGTGGTCGCCTTTCGGCGCAGAAACAGAAATTCCGTGTCGATGTTCGACGACCAGTTCGTCGATTTCAGTTTTTGTCGCTTCAGGTAGAGCGTCGTAAGCTGCCGCCATATCACAAAATTTGGTCGCTCCGCCAGCCACTGGCGCTTGAACCGAATAGAGCATGGTGACCGAGGAAACCGTTTGTTTGAACGATTGGTCGGTGTGCCAATGCGCTGCACCCAATCGGGACTTTGCAGTACTGGTTTCCAGATTTGATATATGAGCGATCTCGGGGAAATCGGCATCGCAACTAAGCGGAATCGGGTCGCCGATACGACGCGCAAAATTTCGATATTCGGCTTTGTTCAGCCCACCCGACTTGATTACTACAAAGCGATTCGCGTAAAGACTGGTCAGTATTTCAAGTAGCTTCTCGTCATCGAGCGTCGGAATATCAATCTCGCTGACGGCCCTCCCGAAATTCCCATTTAGCGCGTCGATTTGCATCGGGTTGGTCTTGCGCTATTAACTTGCTAATTCGCGTGCGGGTGCGGTGCGATGGGTAGTGAGCGAACAACACCTTCCATATAGGAAAGTGAAGCATCCTCGATCAAGAAATTGGGAGTGATGATCGATACGAATACCGGGACGTTACCGGTGAAAGCCGATACGTCGCCACCCTGAAACATGTAATTTGAGTTATGTATCGAGATGTTTGATGAGTACCCAGGCAGGTTTCGCATCTCTCTCAATAGACCACCTCGTACGACCGCGTGTCTCACCAACTCCTCATCGCCATTTGGGTACACCTTATACGCGGTTATAGCAGGTATCGACTCACCGATTGCCGCCCCTAAAAACGGTGACGGTACGCCACTTATCTGTACGAACGGATTAGCGGCTCGGTCGATTCGCACACCGAATTCCTCACCGTTTTCTTCCACGATGTCGAGTAGGAGTTGATTCAATTCGTCGTCGGTGAGCCCATCGGTACCTTCGATGAAGAGATTTGATACGGATGGACCCGCGCCGGTCGCGTTGCTGGCAGTACTGTTCTGGATGTCTTCCGAAGGATTTCGGTCGGTGAGTAGCGTTTTCAGCATGCCGTTCTCGATTAGGTTCACCCGTCGAGTAAGTAGCCCATCTGAATCTACGGGATAGTGCCCCACGAGATCGACGTCCTGATACGTCGTTTGTGTGGGATCGTCGAAAACACTTAAACTGCGTGGCAACACCCGCGAGCCCAACTTTTCTTTGAGGCTACTGACTAACCCGGAACGATTGAACATCGCCGCGATAGAGTCATTTTCGAAGACAGGTTTCTTGTAGTTAACAAGGTTCCTCGCAAGTACTTGGCCGACCAGCTCGGCGGCGGCTTGTCCTTTAAACAGGACGGGTCCGTTGTAGCGGTCTAACGGTTCTGCTTCGCGTGTTGCTTTCAAGCGATCGTGCATGGCGATAACTTCACGTTTGACCATTGGTAAGTCCGCGATTTCTTTCCAGGATCTCCCAACAATGTAGAGGTAATCGGATACATAGCGTCCGTCATCTGATTGCGTCCATGCCGTGACGCGGATGTAGGCGGTGTCGTCCCTGCGCGTGAAGTGAGAGCCTTCACTGTTCAGATACGTGTCAACATGCTGGTTCGTGAATGCAAGTACGTCACTGTCGTAGATGAATGCCTGATCCTGCCCGACTTCAGACAGCTCGCGAGCAAAATCTCGTACATCTTCAAAGTCGAGCTTCTGTGAGCGACGTTCGTCGATGAACACTTTGGGTTCTTCGGTTGAGAAGTCAAGCGTTGCTTGCTGTTGCGAGTTTTTCATTGCAGCTTCTTTCGCTGCATAGATTTCAATAGCGTTCTTGTAGGCGTTGTCTGTCGCTAACCAGATCTGTTTTCGTAGAAGGTCATAGTCATCTTCAATCGCTAATGTTCGGTTAACGCGCTGGTTTCTGAAGTTGCGCGACATGTAATTAGAGTTGTCAAGTTCGCGCGACCCAACACGCATTTCGACTTCTAGCCGGCGCGATTTACCACTATTTACGTTCTCAAGACCACCTTTCGATGCGTTGACCGTAATGGAGCGGTCCGTATGCACGGTATAGCCGATGAAATGCGGTGTTACTACGCCCTCTAACTCCAATCCATCAATGCTCCTTGCAAGTTCGTCTTGGAGTGCTTTTAGGAGTACGCTGGATTCTTCAGCCGCTGCGAAGGTGCTGATTAACAGCGCGAACGTCACCAATACTCGACGTAATACACTCATCAGCTAACTCCGAGGCGACGGCAATATCGGCAATATGGCGCGCGATTGCGACGCCCGTTGAACTTCAATCTGCCCAACCAAAATCGACGGCGAAATTGCGGATACCGGGACATTCCCAGATTCAGCGCCACATTGACCGTTGAATACAGCCATGTCGTCTGCCCCAGCAATCACACTGTCAAAAACCGCGAGCGGCGTACCAATCAGATCGACCCCACGTACGAGTTCGCGAGAACCGTCTTGGTATACCTTGTAGACGATCACCGGACGTACGGTAAACGCGTTTGGCAGGCTGCGCTGAGTGATCGTGAACCCGCCGACTATATCGTCGAAATAGAGACCGTATTCAAGATCCCGCTCCTTCAAGATCGCGATCATCTGCTCCTCAAGTTCAGCGGGTGTGTAGGGATCCTCGACTTCGACGAGAAGATTTGACTGCCGCGCGACAGACGAGAGGCCAACTGCTTTACGACCGTGACCGTTCGAGTCGCGAAATCCCTCGTCTGAGAGTGTGGAGCGACCTAAAAGAAATCGCTTCAGAATCCCGTCTTCGATGACCCGAACCTTTTGCCCCTTCACACCTTCGTTATCAAATGCGTACGTGCCAAGTAAGTCGGTGTCGCCGAATTTTTCGAGCGCCGGATCGAATACCACTGACATGGATTCGGGTAACACGCGTTGGTTGACCTTGTCTTTAAATGTCTGCGCATCGTTCGTCTGCTTCAGTCGATGGCCTTCCAAGCGATGACCGAGTATTTCGTGAAATAACACACCCGCGGCCCGCCCAGACAAAATCGCGGGTCCTGTGTATGGTTCGATATTTGGTGCGTTACGAAGGTTAATGAGCATCGTCACAAGCTCGTCAGCCTTCCGGGTCAGTTCGCGATTCGACGGTAGACCTGACGGATCACGTGCGTGAAACAGCTCGGATAGGCTTAGATTAGAACCGTCGTCTGCTTTTGTTGATGCTGACAGAACGATGGTGTACATAAGCTCGTCGGACTGTATCTGTGAGCCTTCGCTATTAACAAAAAAGCGAACGTTCTTAACGACCGAAGCTTGAGCATTGCCGCTCAGCAACTTCGGGTGACCGTTGAATACGTTCGAAATACGTTGAAGTCGCTTCTCCCAATCAATGTGAGTGAACTGGATAGGGCGTTGGGATTCGGCGTGTGAGACTTTGGTGGCGGGAGCCAAGTCGAAGGCCGGACCGTCGGTATCGATCTGTGTTTCACTTCGTGTCCTGACGTTAACCAGTTGCTCGGACGCTTGTTTAAACGTACGGTCAGTTAATAACCAGAGGTAATTTCGAATGCCGTCTTGGCTGGCAAGCGAGCCGTAGGTGACACTAGGGAAAGGTCGCCGATTAACTAAATGCGTATTGTCCATCCGCGGTCCACCAACGCGAAGGTCGACATCGTAAAACGTACCGCCGCTTTCCGAACTGCGAGTGACTTTGCCAAACGAAGTGCTGACGACCGCTCGAAAATTGTCAGTGATTTCATAACTGATATAAAAAGGCGGGTCCGGTTGTTCCGCCAAAACAGACATGGAACGTTCTAGTTCCTGATGCATCGCTTCCAAAACATTTGGATCGTCGATACGTTCAGCGTTGATGGTTCCGATAGAAAAGAGAAGCGCTGGAAGGACGAAAAGTCGTTGACAACGCCGGACAGATTTAGACATCACAGGTCCTGAAGAAAGGTGTTTCGCGAGATGTTGGCAGCTAACTGATGAAACGAGCAACGGTATTTTCCAAAAGTTCCTGGTTGCCCGAGATAGGTTGTAAGGGCGACTCGTGTTCACGCACGAACTGCGCTAGATCATTCAAACTTGAACTGGGTTCCAGAATTCTTTCGCCTAATTCGTCATTCCACCCGTCGTAGCGGTTGGCAAGCGCTTCCTCGAGAACACCGTTTTCCAGCAGCGCTACCGCGTTTAAGAGACCGCGACTGATCGTGTCCATCCCACCAATGTGCCCGTAGAAAAGGTCCTCGCGGTTCACGCTCTGGCGACGTAACTTGGCGTCGAAATTTAGACCACCCGTCGAAAAGCCTCCGCCTTTGAGGATTTCGTAGAGTACCAGCGACCATTCCTGCGCAGAATTTGGGAACTGGTCGGTATCCCATCCATTCTGCGGATCGCCGCGATTCGCATCGACACTGCCAAAGATGCCGTGCGCGATTGCAAAAGCAATCTCGTGGTGAAAACTGTGACCTGCGAGCGTCGCGTGATTGCACTCGATATTTAGTTTGAATTGATCTTCCAAGTCATACTTTTGTAGGAATGCATAGCAAGCCGCGCTGTCGTAGTCGTACTGGTGCTTAGTCGGTTCACAGGGTTTTGGTTCAATTAGCAAGGTCCCCGTGAAGCCGATCTTTGCCTTGTGCTCAGCGACCATTGTCATGAATCGACCCAGCTGCTGAGATTCGCGTTTTAGATCAGTATTCAAGAGCGTGTCGTAACCCTCACGTCCACCCCAAAGCACATAGTTCTCACCATGAAGCTCGTGCGTGAGGTCCAGTGCTTGCATGACTTGTGACGCGGCGAACGCAAACACTTCAGGATTCGGGTTTGTGGCTGCTCCAGCAGCGTAACGCGGATGCCCAAACAGGTTCGCTGTGCCCCAGAGTAACTTGATGCCCGTTCGATCTTGGGCTTGTGCAAGTTCGTCACCGATAGTTTTTAAGTTGCGTTCAGTTTCCGCATATGTACTACCTTCCGGTGATACATCACGATCATGGAAGCAGTAGTAAGGGTTGCCGAGTTTTTCAAAGAACTCGAATGCACATGCGAGCTTTGCGCGCGCACCGCCAAGGTTGTCATTCCATGGTCGATCCCACGTACCGTCGCCGAAGACATCGTCTCCTGGAGCCGCGAAGGAGTGCCAGTAACAGACCGCGAAGCGTAAATGGTCAGCCATTCGCTTGCCAAGCACCTCGCGATCGGCATCGTAATATCGGAACGCGAGTGGATTGGTGCTTTCAGGTCCTTCGTATGGGATCTTTTCGACGTTAGGAAAGAAGGACATGGTGAGTAGACGGAGGAGAAATCTGCACGAATGATAGGTGTAGTGCTTCGGTCGCAAGGACCTAAGTGGACCGAGGCAAATCTAGCTAGTTCTGTCCATAGGTTCGGATGAAATGAGGTTTTAGATCGGCGTACAGTGCTCTGAATTCGGCATATCTAGCTTCAAGTTTGTCTCTTCTTTCTGATGTTGGATGTACCGTGAAGTCGATAGCTGACTCCCGACACACATCCACAACAGTGGCTCCTTCGGTACCGAGCAGAGCCAATCTCGCGGCGCCTAAAGATGGTCCGACAGCGGCGTCTTGGCGATAGATCAAAGGTCGTTGTAATACATCAGCGATCAATTGTCCCCAAAAACGACTCTGCGAGCCGCCGCCGATGACATTAATCTGATCAACGTTAGCGCCCGCTTTTTCAAGTTCGCTATAGCAGTCCCTGAACGCGAATGCGACCCCTTCCAGGACCGCATAACCTATGTCGGCACGATCTGTTTCGGCAGTCAGACCGCTGAACACGCCTTTTGCTAGAGGATCGTTGTGTGGCGTTCGCTCGCCAGACAGATAAGGTAAAAACATGACGTCACTTGGCGAAGGTTGTCGTGCTTCTATAGCCTTGATCAGAGTAGCCTCAGAGTCGGCTGCGGTAATCTGCGAAACCCAAGTCAAAGAACCTGCTGCAGAAAGTATGACGGCCATTTCATGCCAAGTATCAGGTAATGCATGGCAAAACGTGTGAATACCACCCGACGGATTAGGGTGGTAGTTGAAGTCAGGTGTGAACATGACCCCGGATGTTCCAAGTGACAGCGTACAAATTCCTGGTATCACTGCACCAGCACCTACCGCGCCTGCCGCTTGATCACCCGCACCGCCGACAACCGGCACGCGCTTCATGCGCCATGAGGTCGCAATCTCAGATGTGAGTACACCTGTAACGTCATTTCCTTCGAACAACGCAGGCAGCTGATCGATAGTAAGTTCGCAAGAATCTAACATGTCGGAATGCCAGGATCGTTTAGCCACGTTCAACCAGAGTGTGCCGGAAGCATCTGACATGTCGGTCGCCGACTCGCCCGTCATTTTGAGTCGAACATAGTCCTTAGGAAGAAGAACCGTCTTGGTTGCTTCGAAAAGGTCACGTTCGTGCTTTCGTACCCAAAGCAGCTTTGGTGCAGTAAACCCAGGCATCGCGTGATTGCCAGTGTGCTGCGGAACATCGATCGCTTCTTCGAGCTCGCGACATTCTTCACCTGATCGGCCGTCGTTCCATAGGATCGCGGGTCGCAGCGGTCTATCGGCTTGATCGAGCAGCACGGCTCCATGCATCTGACCCGAAAGCCCAATTCCTTGTACGCCAGGTGTGTACTCGAGAAGTGCGCCTACTGTCTCATTGACCGCAGCCCACCAGCTATCAGGATTTTGC
>JAPOVY010000142.1 GCA_026707905.1 Gammaproteobacteria bacterium
ATTCAGCTCGGCAAGTTACCACGCGCACATGCACGGTCCTCTCGCCGCCTAGAAGGCTAGCTGTTTAGTCGTTGCTTCAGTCGACTACCTGCTTTGAAAGCAGCATTGGACGATGCAGCAACTTGGATAGATTCGCCAGTTTGTGGGTTGCGTCCAGTCCTTGCAGCGCGATGACGAACTTCAAAGGTCCCAAACCCTATCAGCATTACTGGATCCCCATTACACAGCGACTCAGCAATTGATTCGAGAATCGCGTCAAGTGATTTGGCGACTTCGCCCTGCGTTAGCGAGTCGTCCTTTGCGGCAGCCGCACGGATCAAATCAGCTTTGTTCACTTACATATCTCCATGAACGTATGTGAGAAAAGAGCACCCGCGGGCGGACATCGCGTCAGCGACAATTGTGACGCATCTGCGTGCTGCAACGCAACTACTCCGTAAAAACTCGAACTTCCAGTATTCGAGCGATCAGATCGCATTGGATCCAACTCTATTCCAACCAATGTGTCATCGTCGAGACTGGCGCTAAACCGTATCTCCGCCGCTGACTTTCTTTTCCATCGGCTTGTATTTCAGCATCGGTTTATGCACCTCGCAGTCGCGGACCATTTTGGCGTCTACTACAACACCAACAACGTCCGACTTCGACGGTATCTCGTACATGACATCAAGAAGCACTTCTTCGAGAATCGAACGCAAACCGCGAGCGCCAGTCTTTCGTTCTACTGCTCGTTCCGCGATCGCTTCAAGCGCGTCGTCATTGAATACCAAATCCACGTCTTCCATTCCAAGAATCGCTTGGTATTGCTTTATTAGCGAGTTTTTGGGCTCCGTGAGTATCTTGACAAGTGCTTCAGTGTCAAGTTCTTGCAATGTGGTAACAACGGGGAGCCGGCCGACTAGCTCGGGGATCAATCCGTATTTGATAAGGTCTTCAGGTTCTACCGTTCGCAAGATTTCTCCGATCTGCTCTGCGTCCTCTTCCCCTTGTACGGTTGCGTTAAATCCGATCCCGCTCTTCGACGTACGGTTCTGGATCACCTTTTCTAAACCGGAAAATGCACCGCCAACAATGAACAAGATATCCGAGGTATCAACCTGAATGAACTCTTGTTGGGGGTGTTTACGTCCGCCCTGAGGTGGAATCGCGGCCGTCGTACCTTCGATTAGCTTCAGTAACGCTTGTTGCACTCCCTCACCCGATACATCCCGAGTAATCGATGGATGATCGGTCTTGCGTGAGATCTTATCGATTTCATCGATGTACACGATGCCTCGTTGCGCTTTCTTGACGTCGTAGTCACACGTCTGAAGAAGCTTCTGAATGATGTTTTCGACATCCTCCCCAACGTAACCGGCTTCCGTCAACGTTGTCGCGTCTGCGATTACGAACGGAACTTTCAGCATACGCGCGAGCGTCTCGGCTAAAAGGGTCTTGCCTGATCCGGTTGGACCGATGAGCAAGATGTTCGATTTCGCCAGCTCGACGTCTGACTGCTTCGCGCCATTGCGGAGTCGCTTGTAGTGGTTGTAAACCGCGACTGAGAGGATGCGCTTCGCGTAGTCTTGTCCTATGACATACCCATCAAGAAATTCATTGATTTTCTTAGGCACCGGTAGGTCGTCGGACTCAGGCCGTTCCTGCTCTACAGGCTTCTTAGGTTGCTTGATGATGCCAGCGCAAATGGCAACGCATTCATCGCAGATGTAGACGTCGTCTTGACCCGCGATCAGTTTGTCTACTTCCTGACCGTTCTTAAAACAAAAGGAACATTCGGCGACGTCATCCGAGCCGCCTTCGCGATCACTCATGTTGTTGGTTTCCTACAGCTTCTTGGTGCACTTTCGTGTGCTCCGTAGTCAAAGAATAGCACGTTCTTAGTCTATCTTGCGATTCGTAGTGTTGCAGGTCTCACGAGCACACATATTGAATGCTACAAGTTCACTCCAACGTACACCCATTTTTGTCATTCATTTACGGCTTTCGGCAATTTAACACGCGGCTCCTGAACTTTATCTATCAAACCGTATTCCGCCGCTTCACCAGGGGTCATCCAGTAATCCCTGTCAGTGTCCTTGGCGATCTGCTCAACAGACTTCCCCGTGTGCGCAGCCAACAGTTCATTGAGTTGCTGACGAATGGCCAAGATTTCGCGTGCAGCGATTTCGATATCCGCGGCGACCCCTCTTGAACCACCTGATGGTTGGTGAAGCATGATGCGCGAATTCGGCAACGCGAATCGCTTGTTTTCAGCACCAGAGGCTAACAGAAACGCACCCATGCTGGCTGCTTGTCCGATACACGTCGTCTCCACATCACATCGTACGAACTGCATTGTGTCGTAGATTGAGAGACCTGCAGTCACTGAGCCACCTGGCGAGTTGATATATAGATGAGTGTCCTTGTCCGGATTCTCAGACTCACACCATAACAGTTGCGCGACCACGACACTAGCGACAGCGTCGTCGATTGCCCCATTGATGAAAATGATGCGTTCCTTTAGTAGACGGGAGAACAAGTCATAAGAGCGTTCTCCCCTAGCCGTCTGTTCTAGCACCATAGGCACAAGCGCCATATGCGATTTACTCCTGTAGTTACGAGTTCTTTTTGAACAGTTTTTTGAAAATGCCCGGTTTGCGCACGTCGTCGCCTTCCTTGCTTAGTGCCTCAACGTGCTCATCGATCTTCGTGTTCGTTTCGTCGTTTGGCGGCGCTGATTGGTTCTGCGAACCATCCGATTCATCGGCTGTCGACTGCCCGATACCGGAGATAAACCCTTCCGGCTCTGGAAGGCTAGGTGCTACCTTAAAGGCATCCAATGGTTCTTCCGCGTCGTCAGCAGTGGGTTGTGAAAAGAACGATTCGAACTCGATATCCTCGTCGTCAATCGTCGCCTCATCGAGAAGCAGTTTAGTTGCTTGCTCTAGTAGACTCGTCGTAACCAACTCCTGATAGTGCTGTTCCCCATAGACGTAATCTAGGTACTCCTGCGCTCTCGACTGGTCTTCCACCATATTGACACTGTCAGCCTTTGCCTGTATCTGGGACGCGACCCATTCTTGATCTGCCTCGATATTTCGTTGCTCGATCAGAGCTTGTTGTGTCAGCGTGAATGCGACACGTTGGATTGCTCGGTTTACCTCTCCAGTCCAAAACGTTCGAAGACCCTCTGGTAGCAAGGCGTCTTCGCCGTTAGCGCCAGATTCCGATTCAGTCGCACTATCGGAAGTCTCGTCGTTGTCGTGATCATGGTCCTGATCCTGATCGTGAGGAGTTGCCATGAGCAGCTTCTGATCTAACGTTTCTCCATCAACGATTGGATCGAAAAGGCGGAACGCCATGAATGTCGTTTGTAGGTTTTGCTCACCTACCTGTGCGGCTTCTAGAAACCGCTGACGTAATACCTCGCGAGGCACCGACGTTACATACTGTTTCGCAAGTGCCCACATCGCTCGATTCTGGAGTACTTGGTCCATCGTTCGTTCAATGGCTTGCTCCATCGAACGCTGCGCGACCGGGATCAAATCCTCGATACTCTCAATATCGGCATCTGGCTCCGAATCCACAAGATGCCTGAATTCCGGTCGAGCCAGAAGTGTCGGACCGAGGTGAGGCAGATCGCCGATGTCAATGCGTACAACGTTTGCAGACGTGTTGTTCGGTATGGCGTCCTCACTTACGCCAAGTTCGTTGCTGAGTTCTTCACGTGAAACCTCAAGCTGATCACCTATCGCTAAGTCGGCTAGTTTGGTGTGAAACGATTCAGAAAGTTCGTTTCTTGGGGATCGCAGTACGATCGGGAATCGTTCGGCCTTGTTTTCTTCGGAAACCTCGGATTCATCGTCATCGCTGGTTTCAAAATCCACAGGGAACTCGATCCAAACACGATCTCCTGATTTCGATCGGATTTCGTCGCCCTTCAGCTCGTACCACTCAATACAGCGAGCACGCGCCGCATCAATCTGTTTTCTTACTTCCTCGTTTGTCAAAATGACGTTAGGACGTTTGATTGTCAGTTCCGATAGATCACCAATCTCGATCTTCGGCATCGTCTCAACACGTACTTTGTAGGTGTACGGCGCATCCTCGGGCGCAGTAAGAAACGGTCTGCCGATCCAACCCGCCTGCAATCCTTCTTCCGAGAGGATCGCGCTACAGTTCTCGTTGACGATTTTCTCAAGGACGTCGTTTTCTATCGCTGAACCATAACGCTGCGAGATCACCTTCCGGGGCGCTTTGCCTTTGCGAAACCCCTTGAGATGGGCACTCGATGCAACTTCATTTGTAAGTTCGTAAACACGCCCATCCAACGCGTCTTGACTTATCGGTACGGTGTATTCACGTGTGAATTCACCGATTTGCTCATATTCGTACGTCATGTTGGTATTCAAATTGACATATTGGGGTGGATGAAGGGATTTGAACCCTCGACAGCCGGAACCACAATCCGGGGCTCTACCACTGAGCTACATCCACCACGCAATTCGATTTTACGAACGATTTCGCGAGGTGGCACGCCTGGAAGGATTCGAACCTTCAACCGTTGGCTTAGAAGGCCAATGCTCTATCCATTGAGCTACAGGCGCAGACATGAAGGTCGTCACACGCCGATAACGCTACCGCTTCGAGCCACGATTGACGGCCAACGCCGAAAACATGGACGACGGGTAGCTTCGCACACCAAGGGCGCATCTCACATCCTCGAGAATGTGGAGTACACCACGTTCATTCATTGGTCGGGGTAGAGAGATTTGAACTCCCGACAACCTGCTCCCAAAGCAGGTGCGCTACCAGACTGCGCTATACCCCGGTGCGAAAATTATCCAAATCTGACACCATGATGCTCAGAAATCAAGCACATGAATGCGGGTACGTGTGCTTCGTTCGCTCGTGCGCCGCCAATATGAATGCGTCAGTCGCCGTTCTTGTCACCGATATGTAAGCCACGAGGCAACGCCACGGCTCTGAAGATGCTCAAGCACATGAAAATACCTACGGTCGCCCAAAATCCTGGCATCTGGAGCGCGGTCGGCAAGAAGCCAAACATTTCTCCAATACCTAAAAACGACCAAATAAACCAAAACGGAACGGCGAGTAACGTCGCAAGCACAAAACTCAACACCCAACCGATAATCGGAATCGCATTAACCATCACTATTTCCCTTAAATTCGCGTAAGGAATGTGTTAGGAATCTTAGCGCTATGGGGATCCGGTGATTCTCGCAACAGAACTTAAGATTCAGAACATCAATCTAAAATTCCGTTCTTCGCCACGGACGCACTGCGAAGCTACCCTTGACCGCCAAGATTCTCAACGGTGAGCGAATCGCCAAAGACATTCGCAAAACGGTCAAGGCAAAACTTGAGCAACGTGCGCAACGCGGTCTTCGATTACCTAATCTCTCAGTCGTTTTAGTAGGCGACGACCCCGCGTCCGAGCTCTATGTACGCCTGAAAAAGCGCGATTGTGAAGACGCAGGCATCGATTGCCACGTATACCACCTACCTGCTAGTGCGCGAGAGGTTGAAGTTTGCGCACTCGTTAAACGAATAAACGCTGATCTCTTGGTTGACGGGATTTTGGTGCAGTTGCCGTTACCTCAACATCTAAACGATCTAAACGTGATCGGTGAACTCGATCCACGTAAAGACATCGACGGCGTATCTCCGCACAACATGGGGCTACTCACGTTGCGTCATCCTGCCCATCGCAGCTGCACGCCCAAAGGCGTCATGACATTACTGAAACATACTGGCGTGGACCTTCTCGGTACTCACAGTGTGGTAGTCGGCGCATCCAACCATGTCGGCCGACCTATGGGATTAGAGCTCCTCTTGGTAGGCAGCACTGTGACGACGGCTCACAAATTCACGCGCAACACGAAGGAACTCGTGCGCGAAGCTGACATACTCGTCTCAGCAACCGGCAAGGCAGGTTTGATACAAAAGGACTGGGTCAAACCGGGTGCGATCGTCATTGACGTCGGTATCGAACGTCAATCGGACGGCTCGCTACGAGGCGATGTCGACTTCGAGAGCGTATCCAAGGTCGCAAGCTGGATCACGCCTGTGCCAGGCGGCGTCGGTCCGATGACTCGCGTCTCCCTTCTCCAAAACCTCCTTGACTCTGTCAATCGAGCCACGAAGTGAGTCGCGTATTTATCTCAGATCTTCATCTTGAGACGAATAAAGATCCGAAATACAAGTCATTTCAGGCAGTGCTTCAGAGTGCTTGTGACAAGGGCGATGAGATATACATCCTCGGTGACCTTGTCGACGTTTGGATTGGTGACGATGACGACTCGAACTTCGCGAAAGCGTTAGTCGATGACCTGCTCGTTTGCTCTCGACAGGTTCCTGTTCACGTGATGCATGGAAACCGAGATTTCTTGTATCGTGAGGAGTTCGCCGACCGTACAGGTGTGGTCCTCCTGTCTGATCCTTTCGTACTCGATTGTGACGACCTTCCCGAGCGAGTACTCTTGGCTCACGGCGATGCATATTGCACGAGTGACATCCCGTACATGAGAATGCGTGAACTATTTCGATCCTCGGAATGGCAGAATCAGATCCTCAGTTCGACCCTTGAAGAAAGACGTGAGCTCGCTCGTTCTCTTCGGGAGCAAAGCAAGCGCTCGAACGAATTGAAGGCAGAGAACATCACAGATGTGGTCGAATCTGAGATTTCAAAAGAACTTGATTTGCACGACTGCAAGACGATCATTCACGGTCATACACATCGACCCGGAATCCACCAACTTCACGATGGATCTAAGCGCTTCGTACTGGGTGATTGGGATTTTTGTGGTTGGCGCTTGCGGCAGCAAGAGTCTGTATTCAGACTTGAGCGCTTCGCTATTCAGCCTAACTAAGGACCAGGAACACCGCTGTGGAACCTGAATTCTGGGTCAGGCTGCGTTACAAGCTCTGCATCTAATTGGCACAGACTCGTGAGTCTAGTACCACAGTACTCCGCATCCCTCTCAGATGCCTCCGCAATATAGAACTCAAAGTGACGATCTTCAGAATCGTGCAGTTTCTCATACAACGTTCGTAATTCACCATCGAGGATACCGAGTAATGCACCGATACGTTCACAAGATCTTGCTTCGATCATCGCACAAACCAGTAGCTGGTCGATCAAGCGTTCAGGTTCTCGTTTATTCATCCACGTGCGTAGTGCCCCTGCATAGCGACCTGCCGATAAGTGCCGGCTCTCTACTTTGTTTCGTCGACACGCATTTAATACCAACTCAAGGTGTTTGAGTTCCTCTCGCGCGATGCGGGAAAGTTCCAACGTAAATCGCTCGTTTAATCCACTACGATGCAAAAGTGAGACCGCTGTTGCCGCCGCCTTTTTCTCGCAGTTTGCTTGATCGATAAGCAGTATAGGAATTTGGCGCGATGCTTCGTCAAGCCATGCTACGGGCGTTTCGCGCAGCAAGAGGCTCTGTATCGGCGCTGGAAGCACGGCTAATTCGCACGGATCTTGTAGAACTGCTCAAATGCACCGCGCGACGTTTCGTAATAAAAATCTTCGATATGCTTGAGCACGTTTAAAGGATCCTGCCCTCCGTCTAAGCTCTCAGGTGGCTGCAACCCCCAGCGTGCGTAGTCTCCCTCACAGCGAGCTAGTGCTTCGTAAATTCGCAGTGCTAAGTCGTCGCAATCCACGCCTACAAATTCATCCGTTTTCGAACGAAGCCGCTCTTCGCTGGCGATCCCGACCAACGCAAGAATGCTATCTCGCTTGAGCTGCGCAAGACGGCTAAAGACCATCTCTCTCTGATCTGGCGCGAAGTTCTGCCAATCTCGAATTTCGTTAAAAAACCTCTTACAACCGCGGCAAACGTAATCGCCATGTGACGTCGAACAAATCCCGACGCACGGCGTCGAACGAGGTCGCGGTTTAAGGAAATGTTCCGTTCTCGTGGGACGATCGCGCTTTTCGCCTCGTTCTTCAGGCATTCACGTGGCCCGATGCAGTGTGTTCTTCGTTAGCTTCGATTTCGAAAACGTCTTCAATGGCGCGTGTGTAGTCGTTGCGCTCGAGCGATAGCTGGCTGAGGTATGACGCGTCTACACCGACACAGTTATAGCGACCATCAAAAATTGAACAGTCAAACTCCTCGATGTCTTTGTTCCAGCTGCGGACAACGCGTTTGAGATCCTCCAACTTTTGGTACACCAGCAACTCTACACCAAGGCACGCCCGGATCTCTTCTTCAGTCCGACCTGTCGCGATGAATTCGTCCGTACTCGGCATATCAATGCCAAAGACATTCGGATAGCGAACCGGTGGCGCCGCGCTCGCAAGATAGACCTTTTTAACTCCCGCTTGACGACACTGCTCGATCACCTCGCGGATCGTCGTACCCCGAACGATTGAGTCTTCTACAAGCAGCACGACTTTGTCTCGCACTTCTAGTTCGATCACGTTCAATTTCTGACGAACTGATTTTTTACGGATCGACTGACCCGGCATGATGAATGTCCGCCCTATATAGCGGTTCTTAACGAATCCTTCTCGGTAGTCGACGCCTAATCGCTGTGCCAACGGGAGCGCTGCTGTACGGCTAGTTTCGGGTATCGGAATGACTACATCAACATCATGCGCTCCGTTTGGAAACCGTTCAAGAAACGTGTCAGCCAACGACTCACCCATACTTAACCGCGCCTTATAGACTGAAATCTTGTCAAGTACGGAGTCAGGACGTGCGAGGTAGACGTACTCGAAAATGCACGGGGTGTGAGTATGTTGTTCTGCACACTGCTGGATATGTAGTTCGCCGCTTTCTGTAATGTAGCAGGCTTCACCTGGTTCGATGTCGCGTATTGGTTTAAATCCCAAAATGTCGAGCACCGCTGTTTCGCTTGCGATCATGTAATCTGGCGAGCTCTTAGCCGAACTCACGCGCGTACCAACGATTAGAGGACGGATACCTCGAGGATCACGAAAGCCGACGATACCGCCGCCGATTACTAACGCCACTGCCGCATATGCGCCGATGCATTGTTGATGTACGGCTGTAACGGCATTGAAGATACTAGCGGGTTCACTCACGGCTTGATCGCTATTTTGTAATTCGTGCGCGAATACGTTTAAAAGAATCTCTGAATCGGAGCGCGTGTTAAGGTGTCGGTTGTACTTGCGAGTGATGTCTTCACGCAACGCTTTAGAGTTGGTAATGTTGCCATTGTGCGCGATGCAAATTCCGCAAGGCGAATTCACATACATTGGTTGAGCTTCTGCCGACGTTGCAGTACCCGCGGTCGGATAGCGCACGTGCCCGACACCAAGTTTTCCACGTGCACGCAACATGTGCCGTTCTTGGAAGACTTCACTAACTAAACCGTTCGCTTTCCGTAGTGCTAATCTCTCACCATCGGAGATCGCCATCCCTGCAGCGTCCTGACCTCGGTGCTGCAGGATGAGCATTGCGTCGTAGAGCTCCTGATTAATCTCAGTTCCACCAACGATGCCAACGACTCCGCACACGTTTATGTCTCTCTTTGCTTCGACACGATTGGACGAATACGCTCTACCCTACTAACAAGTCTACAAACTTGCTAACGTCGCTAATAAAAGGTTGGAGTAGCGAGAACGAGAAAGAATGTTTCAACGCAGGCGAATCCGGGAACCATCTCAACGTGCACGCGATGATCAGCATGATCACGAGAAATCCTCTGACTACACCTAACAACAATCCAATCATCCGATCGGCAGGGCGCATCGCGGACTCGGATATGGCAGAATCGATTGTTTTCCGAATGAGAGCACCAATCAACGTGACTACGATGAAAACGATCACGAAACCAAGCGGCAAAGACCAAGGATTCTGACCTGATTGCGACCCACTTAAGATGAGGTCGCCAACTTCTGTGCCGAACATTAAGCCGCCGATGATGGCGATCAACAGTACGACAGTCGCGATCGTGTCGATCACAGCACCTTTAGACCAACCGCGATATGTCGAGAGCAATAACAGTAGCGCGAATCCGATGTCCCAGAAGTTGAAGCCGCTCAAGGCTTGTAACCTACAACCAGCCCGTCGATTTCATACTGACTTGCCGCGACTTCCAGAAACGATTCTGCTGCATCCCGCTCATTGAACGGGCCAACCGCAACACGGGTCATGATTTCACCGTCAATCTTCGCTTGTGAAATCCACGTCCGTTGTCCATCCGATTGAAGACGAACGCGAAGCGCATCTGCTTTGTCTTCCTCCCGAAAACTACCCAACTGCACAGCCCAATAACCGGAGTCATCTAAGCTCTCGTCGATTGTCACGTCGCCTACGCGAGTGCCGTACTCAACTAAGAAGCCGTCTTCGTCAACGATCTGACGTAATTCGTCGCGTTTCGTAGCGGCGGCACTCGCGTTAGGAAGAGGTATCTCTGGCACCCGTTCTATGTCGAGTTCTTCCATTGGTTCGATTTCAAGTGTTGGACCGGGTGACTCGTCGAAGAGCATTGGCACAAGAATTACTGCCAAAGCGGCAAGGAACACCCCACCGACAACACGATCACGAGTTCTGATTTCCATTACGTAGCGCCGTTCTTGGACTCGCACATTGCCAACGCTCTACGAGCACGGGAGACGACGTCAAAGGAGCCAAGTACAACGATGGGTACTTGCGGGTCTGACAAGCTCGCCGCAACGGATAACGCAAGGTCTAAATCCGATTCGACCTGAATTCCGCGATGGAAGCGTTTCAACTCCCTACGCGCCGCGGCAGCGCTCAATCCCCGAGTACCGTGAGAATCCGTGATCACCATTCCTATCACTTTGGTCGCGACGCAGTTCATTGGTTCCGTGAGACTCGTAAACATGCTTTTTACATCTTTGTCGGAGAAACATGCAAAAACGACAACACACTCCAGGATATTCTGATGTGCTAGTGTCTGTCGTAGGTACCGAATCGCTGCAGGGTTATGCGCGACATCCAAGATCCAATGTCGGTCACGAGTATATCCCTGTTCAAGGCGTCCAACGGGAGTCGAAAATCGCATCGTTCCCAACGTGACATTGCTCGGTGAGAAATCCAGCAAGGCAGCTGTCTGCAATGCTGTACTGAAACTCTCGCTCGCGTGGTTCATGCAAGATGGTATTGCATAGCGAGCTTGTGCGCCATTCCGCGTGACAAATACTGAACCGTCGCTTACCCTTCCAAATTCTCGACCGAGCGTGAAAACTGGACTAGCTTGATTCTCGGTGTATGTGTCAACTACGAGGTTATCTCGACTATCAGCGAACACAAGCGGTTGATTCGGCCGCACGATAGCCACTTTCTCTTTACTGATATCCTCGATTGAATTACCAAGCAGAGCGGTGTGATCTAAGTCTATGTTTGTGATGACGGCAACATCGCTTTCTACGACGTTTGCGCAGTCGAGTCGACCACCTAAACCGACCTCGACTACGGCTACGTCCACATCCCACTGCCTAAATAAATGCAGGGCGGTGAGCGTGGTCAGATCGAAGTAGGTCAGCGCTATGTCAGACGTCGCATCGGCAATCCGTCGAATCGCATCAGCACATTGACCCGGTTCAACCCTTACTCCGTCGAGACTGATTCGCTCAAGATAACTATGTAGGTGAGGAGACGTCGTGACGCCTACGCGAACGCCTTGTTGTGACAGGATCTGCTGTAGATATCCTACCGTACTGCCTTTTCCGTTGGTTCCCCCAACAACAACCTGTTTTTCCGCGATACGGTGTAGACCAAGGTCGCGTGCAACATCGCGGATTTTCGCGAATGATCGATCTTGAGCCAGTCGCGAGCGTTGTTTCGCGATCTTAGTGACAAGCGCTTCGACGCTTTCACCTGAGATGCTCGTCGATAAATCAGCAGGCACGAATTGAACGTTTTAACGCCGAAGTGAGTTCGTGAATATCCTTCAAAGACTCCGCCAGCGTTGTTGTGCGACTTAGTGTTTCGACTAACGCGCTCCCGACGACGATTGCGTCTGCCACCTTCGCTACAGCGGCCGCCGTTTCTGGTGTCTTGATGCCAAAACCAACCGAAACTGGTAAGTCAGTAACTTGCTTTATCGAAAAAACCTTGCGCTCTACGTCGGTCACGTCAAGATGGTCAGCGCCCGTGATGCCCTTAATCGATACATAGTAGAGAAAACCAGATCCACTGTTGGCAAGTGTTTCTATTCGCTCAAGCGGCGTTGTAGGAGCAACTAAGAGAATCAGATCGATATCAAACGGCTCAAGTACGCTTCTTAGTTCGTCAGCCTCCTCCGGCGGCAAATTTACTACGATCAAACCGTCGACGCCAGATTGCGACGCGAGTTGCGCGAACTGTTCTAAACCGAGCGCGAGGATGGGATTCATATATCCCATTAGGACTACTGGTGTTGTATCGTTTTCACGTCGAAACAACGCCACCTGTTCGCAACTCGTTCTCAACGTCACACCATTCAAAAGCGCGCGTTCAGACGATCGTTGAATCGAGGGACCGTCCGCTTCAGGATCTGTGAAAGGTACGCCTAATTCCAAGACATCGGCACCTGCATCAGCCAATTGATTTAGTGCGGGTACTGTCGCCGCTAGAGTCGGGTCACCTGCGGTAATAAAAGTGATCAGACCTTTCTCCCTGGCTTCCCGCAGCCGACCGAACGTCGCCGCAAGCCGACTCAAAGCGAAACCCCATCAAGCCGGGCAACCGATTCCAAGTCCTTGTCTCCGCGACCAGACAAATTGACAACGATCACGTCTTCAACATTGCCGCATTCGGACGTCTTAGCTGCCTGTGCGAGCGCATGCGCAGATTCAAGTGCTGGCACAATGCCTTCACTTTCTGACAGGAGACGAAACGCGTGCAGTGCTTCCTCATCGGTTACGGTCTCGTAACGAACCCGTCCCGTGTCCTTTAGATACGCATGTTCCGGTCCAACACCGGGATAGTCCAATCCGGCGGAAATCGAATGTGTATCGAGAATCAGTCCATCCTCGTCTGCCATCAGGTAAGTGTTTGCGCCGTGCAATACGCCTGGCGTGCCACCATTCAATGGTGCGGCATGCCGAGTGGTATGCATGCCTTCTCCGCCTGCTTCAACGCCGACCATCGCAACGTTGATGTCGTTAAGGAACGGATAAAACAGACCCATCGCATTGGAACCACCTCCGACACATGCGATTAAGGCGTCCGGAAGCTGCCCGATTAGCTCAAGACATTGTTCTCGGCATTCTTCGCCGATCACAGACTGAAAGTCGCGAACCATAACCGGATAAGGATGGGGTCCTGCAACGCTGCCGATGATGTAATGAGTCGTATCGATGTTTGTGACCCAATCACGCATCGCCTCGTTCATAGCGTCTTTGAGCGTTTTTGAGCCAGAATCGACCGGTTGGACGTGAGCTCCTAGCATCTTCATGCGATAGACGTTGGGTTTCTGACGCTCGATGTCCGTGGAACCCATGTATACCGTGCATTCAGCACCCAATCGAGCTGCGACGGTTGCAGTTGCTACACCGTGCTGACCCGCTCCGGTTTCGGCGATGATGCGACGCTTACCCATTCGCGACGCTAGAAGCGCTTGTCCGATCGTATTGTTGATCTTGTGAGCGCCTGTGTGATTCAAGTCCTCGCGTTTGAGGAAGATCCGTGCCTTACCGACTGTTGCAGCGAACCGCTTTGCCTCGTAGAGCGGCGACGGTCTGCCAACGTAACGCGCTAGATCTGTCTTGAATTCCGCTTCAAACGTCGGATCGTCTAAGGCATCCTGATAGACACGCGTCAATTCGTCTAACGCGCTCATCAACGTTTCCGCGACAAATCGACCACCATATGGACCAAAATGACCGGTACTGTCAGGGAGCTCGTTGTCCCCCGCTCTACGCCGAAACACTTCTTACGCCCTGCATAAATTGGACCATCAATTCACGGTTCTTCGAGTGGTCTGCATTTTCAATTCCCGATGCAATATCAACGCCCCACGGACGAGTCTTCTGGATCGCCATTGCTACATTATTTGGCGTTAAACCACCAGCAAGCATTACTTTTGCATTGGGTGCGGTCGGGAAACGCTCCCAGTCAAACGTTTTACCGGAGCCACCCCCCAATTCAGACATCGAATCCAAGAGGTACGCGAATGCACTTGGATATTGATCTCGTTCTTGGTCAAAGTCGAACGATCCTGTGACGTGCACACTTTTTAAGTACGGCATGTCGAATGAGTCACAAAACGCCGCGGATTCTTGGCCGCTAAACTGCAAAAAATCAAGCGGAACAGCAGCCAGCACCTGACGGACCTCCGACTCGCTCTGATCCTTGAAGACTCCAGCAAAGAGCATCTTCGACCCAAAGGATCCGACAATTTCCGACGCAGCTCTCGTGTCAACAACACGCGGACTGGCAGACACGAAATTCAGTCCGACAAGATCGCAACCGACGTGGATCGCTGCGTCAACATCAGCTTCAGTTCGCAATCCGCAGAACTTCACCGCCGTCACGGCTTGAGCGACCTTCTGTAATAGTCGCAAGGTAGAGTCACCGGTTGAAATCGATTCGTAATGTCGCCAAGAATTGCTGGAATTCGTACCTTGTTGTCGATATTGAATCCTTCCTCATAGCCGACGGCGGTCAGATACAACCCTTCTGCACGTGCGGTCGGAGGACCGACGCTTCGATCGCGCGACCGAAGCAGCGTAACGACATCGCCACGACTCAACGCGCCATTCCCGACGTCGTGAAGGACCGTAGCCAAGTTCCGAACCATATGAAGTAGGAACGCATTTGCCGCAATATCGACTAACACAAATTTACCTATCTCAATGACCTCGAGATGGTAGACATGTCGAAACGGCGTCGGCGATGTACAGTGTGCTGCCTGAAGAGAACTGAAATCTTGTTCGCCGAGAAACAGTTCCACCACCTGCTCTATTCGATCGACATCTAGTGAAACATCGGTCCAACTTACCAGATCGCGGAGGAAAACTTGGTGCGCTGTCCGATGACCAAAGACGTAGAGGTATCTACGCCACAGTGCCGAGTATCGCGCATGGAAATCAGCGCTGACCTCTTGAAGCCACACTATTCCGACTGTGTCTGGTAGAAGAGAATTCGCGCCCACCACCCAAGCCTTTTCAGGTCGCTCTGCCGACGTCTCGAAACTCACGACCTGCTGCGTAGCGTGAACACCTCGATCGGTACGACCCGCTGCATGAATAGTGATAGGTTCAGCCGCGATCGAACTCAAAGATTTCTCCAATTCCGCTTGAACCGTGTTCGCATCAGCTTGACGTTGAAAGCCGCTATAGCTCGAGCCGTCATACTTGACGCCTAGTGCGT
>JAPOVY010000081.1 GCA_026707905.1 Gammaproteobacteria bacterium
CCGGCGCCACACTCTCATCAAACGCATTCAACGCGGCTAGATATTCCGACACAACCGGTGTTTCGACGTCATCAGGTACCGGTACCACTTGCGTTACAAACACGCCGGACGCATCGCTCCCCAACTCACGCGCCAATGCATTGCTACCAACGAACGAAACCGCGAGGAACACTGGATCAATATCTAGCCTCAGTAGAGAAATAGCTTTAGCCACAGGTTGGTATGCACCAATCATGATGACAGCTTCCGGATTAGCCGCAGCGATATGGAAGACAGCCGCTTTGACCGCACTCGAATTCCGCTCGTAATACCACGTCTCTACGGGTTCTAACCCGCGCCGCGCAAGAGCATCAAGTACGCCGCTTAATCCGGATTGACCGTAAGAGTCGTTCTGGTACATGACCGCGACTCTCGAAATCCCGAGATCCTCGGTAAGTCGTTCGACCATATATTCAGTTTCCTGTGCATACGATGCGCGCAGATTTACAACCGATCGCAGTTCCGGGTTGCGAAGAAAACCGGCACCAGTAAATGGGGCTAGAAATGGCACCTCATAGGACTCAGCTAGGGGTACGGCAGAACGTGAAGTCGGTGTTCCAACGCCGCCAATCAATCCAAACACTCTCTCTTTCGTGATTAAGTCACGCGTGTTCGCATAGGCGAAGCCCGGTTCGTATCTATCGTCCATCGTTACCAGTTCAAGCGTGCGTCCATGTACGCCTCCGGCTTGGTTCTGTTCATGGAACGCAGCTTCAATCCCCAAGCGCATACTCTGACCTAACGCTTGCGCTGGTCCATCGAACGCAGCGGATTGGCCGAACACTACGCGATCGTCAAAGACACCTGGATTCGGCGACTCTTCAATCGAAAGATCTCGTATCGTTGAGCTTGCGTCTGCGGAAATTCTCGTGGGATCGTCGCCTGACTCGCTCTCCGAACAAGCTGTAATTAGGCATAACACTAGGCTCGCGAGAACTATCGTGAACGCCGATTGAACGAAGCGCGATATATTAGATATCGAATTGCTCATGTGCTTCTTTCCTCACACTAGCCAAAGACCTAACAAGAGCACACGCCGATATTAGCAGTGCATTGAACGGGGACGATTTTAATTTGGCCTCGGCTCCCCGTCTATCAATCACCCTGATCGAGCCTTACGACGATCGGACGAACAACGCGAGAGAATTTCACCATCTCGTTGTCGGAGTATCACGAAACGCAACACACGATTTTGCAGCGCTAGTACACGAAATGCAGTTCTGAACTCCGTTCCGATCAACCCGACTTCGCTAGATCAGGGGGTGTATGGACCGATTTCAAGCCCTCGGTCTGTATCTGTGTCAAAAATTATTGACAGATTGGACGATGTCAATTATTATTTACATCACGTCAAATTTGTTTGTCACTGCGACATTTGGAGATTACTGTGGATACATCATTTGAAGAGAAAAGCGTCTGGATTCAACTGGTCAGTCTCGTCATCGGTCTAGGCGGCTATCTCGTATTCGCTGGCATACTGGTGTCGAATGGCATCGATGCTCTGACCGCCTTCGTACCGTTCCTCGTCGCGGCGATCGTCGTCATCGTCGCCATTAATATCGCGGGACACATGGTTGTAGCGATCAAGAACCGAACAGACGAAGCTGACGAGCGCGACCAGCTTATTGGTTGTCTCGCAGAAAGTCGAGCAGCGTGGATTTTGGGTGTCGGAGTCATTGGTGCGATCATTGCGCTAATTCTGCCGGTCAACGATTTGTGGGTGGTACATCTGCTTCTCGTATCGTTGTTCGCTTCGGAGATAGTTAAGCTCGTGTTGCAGGTCGTCTACTACCGCAGCGGTATCTAGACGTGAGTCCACCAGGTACGAGAATACGAAACCAAATCCGCGAGCTACGTTTCCACCATGGCGCGATGACGCAACAACAGCTCGCTGATCAAATCGGTGTGACTCGTCAGACGGTCAATGCCATCGAAGGGGGCAAATACTCGCCTTCCCTCGAAGTTGCGTTCAGAATCGCCCACGTTTTCGATAAACCACTCGACGAAGTATTCCAGTTCGTGTGTCAGCCTGATCCCTAAATATCAAATGTCGGATCTGCTTTGATTGAAAGTGAAGTAAATCAATCCGACGACAACACCACTTTGCCCGATGACACGCACGCTGGTGCTGATTTCGGTGAATCTACGATTTGTCGTCACGGGCACGAAACGAAACTGACGGGATTTCATAAGGGCTTGGATTGTTTGTTCGAGTCCCGAGTCTCAAAACCGTTGCGACTAGCACATGAGACACCTCAGGTACACAAAGTCAGCCTCTTGCGACTTTCAACTCCTTAACGAAATCCCATTCAGACCAATGATCGCAGAGTTTGTCGATCGACGTCTGCCACGCGTCGTAAGACTCCGGATAGTCTAAAAACTGACCGAAATAGCCTCGGTCGGGATGATCGCTAACACCGTGTCCTATTTTCCGCAGCCCTTCGAACGGATTGCTCTCTCGTAATCGGCGAATACGAAAATACAGGTTCATACGGGGGTTAGGTCCAAAATTTGGCGTTGCGGTGTGTGGGCACGCGTGTAGTGCAATAACCGCATCACCTGCCGCCAAACAAACTGGAGTCAATTCCGGCCAAGGCCATCCATCGATCTGTTTCAGCTCGACACGGGCGCCAGATATCTTCTCGCGTACGTTCTGTGGTAGTCCATTTAAGTACACTCGACCATCCTGTTCCGAGACTCGTAATCGCGGCCAACCTACGCCTTCCGGACCAATAACACTGCCGACGTCTCGCTGCATTCGAAAGGACTTCTCGACTTCCTCGTGCATACTTTTTAACACAGCAAACTGGCCGTGACCTGGCGCCAGTTGGTCGTTCAACGCAACGCCGACGAGCGCCGTGTAACTTCCCAACGAGATCCGTCTATCAGGATCCTGCCAAAGCAAACCATCATTCGTACCGCGCTTCTCGTCGTTCGTTCCAAAATACCGTTCCGCATCGATGGGACGACCTCGTACTGGATCAATTTCCGAAGCATCGGTGGGGATGGGACCCGACCAACTTCCGTCAACGTGTGGTGAAGGTCGACGACCTAGTTCATTCCGAGCGGGTGTGACCGCGATTTGACAGCTCACGACCTCTGGGTATGGCCCCATCGCATTCCGGATGATTTCCGCAAGGCTGGTCTCCTTGAAGAGTCGCACAACGTCTGAATGAGTTGCTAATTCGCGTGGTGGTAGTAACCGGCGTTCTGTCAATGACATACCTGACGATATCAACGCACGAGCTCGTTTAACGAAGTCCGGTGGAATGACGTCGCGAAGAACGACGAAACCATCCTTGACGAAATCAGCTTGTTCCCGTTTCGAGAGAATGGTTCTATGCACGAGCGTTCAAAGGAGTTGTATATACAAGGCTAGATTTCGGACGAAGTGAACTGGGAATACGGGACAAAATCCTGCTCTGAACGCTACTCGCAGAACCTCCTGAGCCGATCTTTTCATTTTTATAATCCATCCGTTCGGCGCTCGTAGCTCAACTGGATAGAGCACCAGGCTTCGAACCTGGGGGTTCGGGGTTCGAGTCCCTGCGGGCGCGCCAACATCTCCTTAAGTTCATTTCAGCTCAAATGCGCACATTTGCTCGCGCGTTTGTCTATTGCCGCAATCAATCACGCCGCGCAAATATCTCGATTCCGGCGCTTCCGCTATCAACAACGTCGGCGAACGTGCAAATCAGAATCGATAGCATCGTGTCGCCTATGAAGCTGTTAAGACCTCTCTTGCGGTATCCGCAAGTATCGTGCCTTCGAAGAAACTAGGGTTCGTCTCACCCCAGAACCGCACAGGATTTTCGAATACGAAGTGTCGGAAATCTTCAGTCGTAATACGTCCGTCTTCGACAAGCTCGTGAGCTTCGGGCAGAACGCCGGCCATATCCTGTACGTCAAAGTGTCCGATATCTGATCCGAACAGTGTCTTGATTTCTGTATTGAACGGGTTGTTCTGTCTTTGGAAAGCCAATGCGTTCGTCGCGTCGTCTGCCTCACAACCAAAATAGAATCGATCTGCGAAAAGAGTCTTGAAATCAGATTTCTCATTGATTTCACAAGCGGCGTAGTCGTCTAATTGATTCAGACCTCCCGTTGTCGTTGGTCCGTTCTTCGTACTCAAGCCGCGACCAGAGAGAATCGCTTCCTGCATCGACGGGCTCGCGTATTCCTCAGCTAGTTCCTTCAATAGCTCCAGATCAAGCTCACTAGGATCGGTGAATTTCAAGGCCTCACCGTTGCGAATCTCCCAGTGATTGATGAGGTCTGCGTACAAAAGTACCGCGAATCCAACCCCACCTTCGAGGAAAGCGAAATTGAGGTCAGGGAATCTGCGCGTGACGCCGCCCATAAACAGCGACTTGCAGACCGCTTCTGAAGCGGCAGCGAAATGCCCAATGTGGTTGTAGCAGAAGTTTGAAACTGAAATCCGGAAGAACTTACCGCGCGAACCCCGATGAAATGTTGGCGACACACCGAGTTCGCGGCATTTTTCCCATACAACGTCATAGTCATGTGCACTATCGATTCCAAACGTATCGAGCCAGGATACTAGATCTGCTGAGTCAGGTTGTTCGGTGACGATCTTTTCGATCGGTCGATCTATCAGACTGTTCAACATGACTACCTTGAGGCCAAGTTCGCCGACCGCATGGTCGAGTTCCGCTAGCGCTTCTTCCGGCGTGTGCATTGGTATAACCGCTGCGGGTGTCATTCGATCCTTGAACGGCTCAAACAACTCAGCACAATAGATATTGAATGCTCTGCACGCCGCCAATCGTGCTTCTTCGTCGTTGACGCGCGGCAAACCGAGACCAGCGGTCGGATAGAGAACCGCGAAGTCGATCCCAAACTCGTCTAAGCGTTCGTATAGCAACTTCGGCATCATCGCGGTCGCACGATCTTTCGTGTTCTTTGTGGGCGAACCCCAAAATGCCTCTTGCGCAACATTCGCACGACGTCGTTCGGCTACTGTCATGCGAAGGCTATTTCCGACTCGCGCACCATTCATTTCCATCGCGCGTGTCGCAGCTTTCCCGCCGATTGCTTCCATCGCGGACCTTACGACTGGTCCGTATTCGAGCCAGTGACCATCCGCGTCAATGACTGGATGCTCTAGATCAGCGCGTAACTGTGCTGCTTCTGACATACTCATCTAACCCCGTTTGATCAAAACAATAGTGGTCTAGTATTAAACACGTTGATTGCGCTAAACGAATCTAGTTCTAAACGCGCTACCAGGTTCATATTGACGGCTAATACGATGTCGTATAGACACTCACATTTCGTACGCAATTCATATCGAAGTTACCGAGATTCGATTGCGTTGTTCAAAAGGAGATTACGCGCCGGTAGCAACCAACAAGTCGATGACGTCTTTGCGGATCTTTCGTTTCCGCGCATGGTCCAGAGCAGTTAATCCATCATGATCTTTAATCGTGGGATCCGCACCTCGTTCTAGTAGCCACCCCACGAGTTTAGGGCGATTCCACCTCATTAAGTCCATTAAAGGGGTCGCACCGCCCACCTTCAAATTCCAGTCTGCGCCGTGTTCGTCAAGCAACTTACAAATCTCTATGTCCCCGTGAAACAACGAAGAGAATACCGCCGGATTCGGACTTGCGCCACGTGACAGCAGGTACTTTGTCAGTTCAAGATTTCCTTGCCAGGAGACTGCATACCAAAGTGCCGTCGCATTGAAGATCTCGTCGCCTTCCACAATTGGCTGTACGGCATCGATCTCAACGCCTTGGTCAAGAATGAACTCCGTACATTCGATCGCGGCTTGATTTCCAAGGTTTTTATGAAGACCAGACACGCAGACATAGTGCAACGGCGTCCGATTTTCGTGATCAAGCGAAGTCAGCAATCGCTGCTTCGCAAGTATCTTTAATCTTGGTAGGTCAAACATCAAGCTTGCCGACCAAACATCCAACGGTCGCAGTTCACTGACCAGCACTTCCATTAGCTCATCGAGCGGTCCCATCGCAGCGTAACCTAACGGCGTCAATGCGAGAGGTCCCGCAGCTATCGTTGGATTCGCTCCGTGCTTGAGCAACCGACTAAGTGCTGCCTTATGACCTGCGTGCTTTGGAATTGTCTTGTGATATTGACACAGCCGAGTTAACGGCGTGTGCTTAGCACCTGTGCCAGCAGTAATGTTGACGTCGGCGCCATGAAGCATCAACACATCTATGCACGCCGCGTCTCCGGTGAAAGCGGCGTCCATAATCGGTTTCCAGTGCTGCGACGCGTCAGGATCTCCCTGGGCTAATCGCTCAAGCGTTTTTACGTCACCCTGACTTATCGCGTCGCATAGTGGTTTGTATGCGACTCGTGCCAATCGAAACTAATCCTCACGCATTTGTCGTTGCAGGTAATTCTCTAATGTGACGCGTTCAATTAAATCTAGCTGGGTTTCTATCCAATCAACGTGCTCTTCTTCGGACTCCAAGATTCGTTCCAGGACTTCTCGAGAGATGTAATCCTGCACGTTCTCACAATACTCGATGCCTTTGCGTAGACTCGGCATTGCTTCCATCTCTAACTTTAAATCACACTCTAAAGCTTCCTGCGGTGTTTCACCGACATACAAGCGACCCAAGTCCTGTAAATTTGGTAAGCCTTCAAGGAACAGAATCCGCTCGACCAGAGTGTCGGCGTGTTTCATTTCATCAACAGATTCCTCATACTCATGCTCACCTAGGTATTTCAAACCCCAATTGTTGAACATTCGCGAATGTAGGAAATACTGGTTGATGGCTGTCAATTCGTTTTTTAACACATCATTCAACAGTTGAATGACCTGAGAATCTTGAGGATTCATGGCTCTTCCTTGATCATGCCCAACCAAATTCTAGTAAATTTTACCTGTATATCTATTCAGTTAAATTACAGTATGCTTCACTAGGAAAATCGTTTATTTAATGTAATTGGTAATCAATCTCATTATCGAATACAATAAGCCTATGTACGTGTGTATTTGCTTCGGTGTCACTGACAGCGAAATCGTCGATGCCATTAATGAAGGGCACGACTCGGTCAACGCAATCAATCGAGAACTTGGTGCCGCCGGGTGCTGTGGTTCATGCATGACAAGTATCGA
Source organism: Gammaproteobacteria bacterium (assembly GCA_026707905.1). Taxonomy (GTDB): domain Bacteria; phylum Pseudomonadota; class Gammaproteobacteria; order Pseudomonadales; family Azotimanducaceae; genus Bin55. The sequence continues at coordinate 7,154 of JAPOVY010000081.1, forward strand.
AGCGATCATCGATTTACATAAAGGCGACGAGAATAAGACCGAACCGCTCTTTTTCGCGGCAGGTTAATGACTTACGTCTACATCTCGAATCCTGCAGGATTCGTACGGTAGCTAATCCGCTTAAGTTTCTTTGAAGGAAAGTTCGAAGAACTTCTTCATATAGTCATCTGCGCGTTTGGCGTCTCCTAGCTTTTTATAGATGCGTGCCAAACACTGAAATGACTCTAGGATGCCGTCCGCTCTCTTGAGGTGCTCAATCGCCAACTCATTGGACTCAAACATCTCAAACAGAATCCCGAGGTTGTAGTTACCGATTTGGTGCGTGCAATCCACCGTCAACGCTTTCTCATAGCAATACCTTGAGTCGAGTTGACGACCACTCAAGAAGTGAAGTCGGCCAAGGTTCACCCATGCGTCCGCGTTGTTCTCGTCGTGGCTAATACAGATCTCGTACGCACGTCTCGCTTCCGCATCGTTTTCCTCGTCCTCACAATCGAGCGCGTACTGATACCAATCCTCGGCGTCAGGAGAATCAGACCGAACTCGTTGAGCAACACGCAACGATTCAAGTGTTCTAACCAAGCGTGCACGCTTCGGCTGTAACACATCGTTGAAGTCGAAAGCACGTTCGCCAGTGTCAGGATCAAGTAAGCCGTGCTCAGATTGAACGAGAATGTCGCCACCGACCAATCCTGAGTTCTTGATGAACTTGATCGCCGACGAGTGAGTTAAATCTTCGCCCCGTGATTCTCGAACGGTTGTGTAAGCATCTACGACTTTCGCGAAACTCGTACCTGCATCGACTAGCTTGCCGATGTCGCAGGCGACCACCATATCCTGAAAACGGTAAACGAGCTTGGCGTTATCGTGTTTAACCGGTTCGAGAAGTCGCTTCTTGCGAAGCTGCTGGAGCTGGTATTCATTCAGCCCTGACTTGCCGCAGACTTCCCGAGTCGTAAACCCGTTAATCGTCTTACGGTCAACATCCATGTTTCTTACGCCATGTGCTTACTGCACTAAACCTGATTTTACAAACGATTTCTGTTTTGCAAACTTTCAAAATTGCGCTTCAGAGAAGAAACGTAAATAACGTACTTCGCCTTGGCTTCGTCTTGGTCTAACGAGGCTTGCTAGAAGCACGCGAAACGTTGATAACGGCCGTTTATTCGGATAATGGCCTATTCCACGCGACCCGTCTGTAACGCATCTCGAAGCAACGCCAACTGGTAATCGGTAATAGGTTCAAAATCGGGTATCGTGCATCGTGGTCCCCACGTTCGACGACCGAATTCATACACCTCAGTGCGCACATAGTCTCCGACACACAGCCGCGATGAACCGCGTGACTCTAAATTAAGAATGGCTCTTCGGTGCAATCCGAAGCAATGTCGTCCGAATTGCACGAGAAATTTGGGACGCCCTTCACCGCGCATGGTAAAAACGATGTGTCTTTTGCTTAGCACCTCGTGATCTCGAATCGCGATCTTAGAAATGCAGTGAGTCCGTTTTTGGTAGTCCTTTGGGTCCGGCGTTGAATCCAGAATACTTGCCAAAGTTACGGGAGTCTCGCTCTCTTGTTTTTCGACCACCGTCTGTTTTTCGACCTCTGCTTCTTCGCCACGCGCTCCCAAAAAGAGCAACGGAAAGAGTGCCACTATGAAGGAGATCTGTATCCATCTCGCAGATCCCTTTTTCCCATAAATCGCTCGCATAGCGACCTCTCGATAGCTCCACAACGGTAGCGCTGCGACCTTGTGAATCGACTTCGTTCGACTGTAATCGTACCTAATTTGTTAGACCTTCAAGTGTCCTATCAGTTCTTCAAGCGTCGATCCTATTTCAGCGCGGATCGTCAGCGAGGCAATCGAGTCCGCACGCGTGACGCCAAAACCCAATGTCGCAACGGGTATACCGTATTCGTGAGCCAACTTAACCAACCTAAAACTTGAATAAACCATCAACGACGATCCAACTACGAGTACACCTTGCGCCTTACGAATTGCCTCATTGGCAACCCGTTTCACATTCGAATCGATATTTCCGCCAAAAAACACAACGTCAGGCTTCAACACGCCTCCGCATACGTTGCACTGAGGCACTTCGAACGTAGCGTCAACTCTAGTTGAGTAGTAACCCTCGCCACCAGCATCTGGCATTACTGCAGCTAATACAAACAGAGGATTCGATTCCTCAAGTCGTTTTTGAATATCGTCTCGATAGAAGTGTGCATAGCAAGACACACACGTAACAGTACGGAGCGAACCATGTAGAGGAATGACGTACTGCTGTCCACACGCTTCGTGCAAGTCATCCACGTTCTGCGTAATCACACTGCTAACGAATCCATGATCTGCCAAACGTTTGATCGCCATATGAGCGTTGTTCGGTCTCGCCTTTGAAAACCGTGGCCAGCCAAGCATGCTCCTTGCCCAGTAGCGTTTTCGGGCATCCAACGATTTGAGAAACTCGTCGAGTAATACGGGTTGGGGTCGCTTCCAATTGCCCTCTTCATCGCGATAGTCGAATATCCCGGAATTCGTACTACACCCCGCACCTGTGATTACACAAAGAGGGTGATGTTCGTTAAAAAATCTAACCAAGGACTGAAGGTCACCTTGGGCATTACCGTGCGTATCTCCTTTCGAAGGTGTGAACGTCATACTTAAACGACTACGATTAGCATATTGGAACGAACGTGTTTTTCATGATCGTTTTATTGCGCATAGGGGATTTCAATGACAACCTATTCTCAGGAAGTTGGTCGTTTTAAGTTTGACATTTCGTACCGCCGAATGCGCGGTGACCAAGGATTGTCAATTCGCGTAAACGGCCCCGTTTCGGATCAGGAACGGGAGTTGCTTCGTTTTGATTGTTTCGATAACAGCCCACACTACCATGTTGAAGTCTACGGAAAGAACCAGATTACCGCGATCGAAGATAACGACGCGACAGAGTGGTCACTGAAGACTCTAATCGATCAATTTGAGGCGTTAATTAATGATGCTGGCGCAGATGCATTGAATGCTCACGAGCGTGACAGCTTGGCCGATGCGTTGTCGCAAGTTTCCGAAGATTCGCGCAATCTCGTCGCGGCGGAACGAGCCGCTTAATCGTCGATCGACGAAGCGACTACCCCAGAATCGACTAAGCGATCCTGATCGAATCGGGAGTATCCGAGTTCGTCCATCAGCATACGGGAATGCTCACCCAAATGCGGTGCGCCGTGTCGCATTTCAGTGGGTGTACCTTCAAACCGAGCTGCGTTACGAGCTTGTCGAAGTTGCCCCGCATGTTCGTGTTCAACTTTCACCACGACACCGGAGGCTTTGACTTGCGGATGGTGAATCATTTCGTGCCGTTTAAGTACCGGAGCACACGGTACACCCGCCTCCTCTAGACGGTCGAGCCATTCTTCAGCAGATCTTGTTTTGAGCACACTTTGGATTAGGTCCAGTCGTTCATTTGCATAGCGATCTCTACCGGCTGGGGTTTTAAAACGGTCATCTTCAAGCCATTCGAGTTTGTCAAACGCCTCACAGAGGTTACGCCACTGATCGTTCGTCATGACACTTACACTGATGTAGTCCGTAGAGGTTTCATAGATCAAATCGATAAACGTTGCCGCCGCTGCGACGTCAACTTCCTTTCCGACGAATGTCTGACTACCCATGTCAGATGACCACATGAACGCAATGATCGAGTCAAGCATCGACAACCGAATATGCTGGCCTTCACCCGTTCGTTCGCGCGCGAACAAAGCGGACGTAACTGCTTGCGCCGCAGTGATACCAGTCAGTTTGTCAGGCAGAATCGTTCGAATCAAGCGTGGTCGTGCATCATCGCTTCCCCCTTGGACGGATGCTAGTCCTGACAACGCTTGAATGATCGGATCGTAGACAGGTTTATGTGCCCAAGGACCGTGTTCACCCCATCCGCTCATTGAAAGATATATCAACTTCGGATTCACGCTTCTCAAGTCGTCGTAGTCGACACCTAAGCGCTTCATCACACCAGGTCGGAAGTTCTGCACGAAAACGTCAGCGGTTTCAACCAATTTCAACAACAGCTTGCGCCCTTCTTGGCGCTTCATATCAATGGCGATCGAGCGCTTGTTGCGATTGTTGTTGACAAAGGCGGCGGAGAAGTGCCGCTGACCATATCCAGCGCGTCGTGCATGGTCGCTGTTCACCGGGGCTTCCACCTTGATGACATCAGCGCCTTGATCCGCGAGAATCATCGTACCGTACGGTCCCGCGATCATCGTGGTGAAATCGATGACGCGAATACCATCAAGTGGACCGGGCATGGTTTTAGGTTAAGCAGTTGTACATTTGAAAAAAGTAGCGAGGAGCGTATTGACGCTCCTGTAATCCGCGCCAATTTATATCCGGCTTGTCATATGAGGTTTGAGGTAAGAACGAAGATCATTTCCGCCTCGACACCATAAGCTCAATCGCGGGAGTAGCTGACGCACTCTCAATCAGATAATCTCCCACGCCTAATTACGGCGAACATTTTTAAATCTACCAATCCGACAGAACACAAAGGGGCAACTTATGAGCGATATCACTGAACGAGATATTCAATCGAACGGACTCAAAATGCATATTGCAGAAGCAGGCGAAGGACCTCTCGTAGTGTTATGCCATGGGTTCCCTGAATCGTGGTACTCGTGGCGACATCAATTGCGCGCACTGTCCGATGCAGGATATCACGTCGTCGCCCCTGATCAACGCGGTTATGGTGGCACTGACGCACCACCCAACATTGACGACTACACGATCTTCCACCTTGTTGGTGACATCGTCGGTTTGGTAAACGCGTTAGGTGAATCGCAAGCTGTTGTCGTTGGTCACGATTGGGGATCGCCCGTCGCATGGAATTGCGCGATGTTACGCCCCGATGTTTTCCGTGCAGTCGCATCGCTCTCTGTACCAATCGGCCCTCGAGGATCGACGCCACCACTCGTCGCGATCAAGGAACTTATGGGTGATCGGTTTTTCTACCAACTTTACTTCCAGACACCGGGCGTCGCTGAGCACGAGCTTCAGAACGACATTCCGAAAACGATGCGCAAAATGTTGTTTGGCGCTTCCGGATCCGTCAATCGCAACAACATGTTCGAACGTGCGGGTGATGCCCCTCCCGACAGCGCGTTCATGCTCGAACGGATGCCTGACCCAGGTGACGATTTACCCGACTGGCTAACTCAAGAGGACGTTGATTACTACGTCAGTCAATTCGAAAAGGCTGGATTTCGTGGCGGTTTAAATTGGTATCGAAACATCGACCGGAATTGGGTGCTGTCAGGATCGCTACAAGGAATGAAGATCGAACAACCTGCATTTTTCATGACGGGTACGCGTGACGTTGTCCCGTACAGCGAAAACGCAAAGTCCGCAATGTTGGCGGTCCTATCTAATCTGAAGGATATCGTTGTACTGCCCGACATAGGACACTGGACGCAACAAGAAGCACCGGATGCCGTGAACGAAGGTCTAATTGGATTCCTGAACGGACTGGGCTGAACCTCTCGCAGCGTCGTTTTCAGGCGTCTTGTCGTTGGACAAAAAGAACTCGGTGACCTCGATCGTACTTACTGGTGGCGTCGTCCACGATACAAGCAAATACACAGCCATGGACATCGCCAATGCTGGGAGTACCTCGTGTAACGAGGCGCTTAATCCAAGGTTGCGCCAGAGAAGAATCGTCGCAATCCCACACGCATAGGACGAAATTACAGCTGCGGCATTACCGCGGGCCCAGTGAAGTCCAACGATCACAGCGGGTAGAAAACAAACCGCGTACAGGCTGCCGGAGAGTATCGTGATTTCAACGATGTCACCGAAGGGGTTTAGCGCGAACAATGCAGCGAACGCAGCGCAGGCGATGACGCCAATGCGAGTGTAGAAAGTCTGACGCGCTTCACTTATCGGCACAACAACCCCTATGACGTCTCGCATCGTTACTGAACCGGCAACGAGCAATACACTGTCCATAGACGACATCGCCGCCGCCAAGATCGCTACGACAAGAAAGTCTGCGATGAGTAGGGGGAAAATCTCTGGATCTTGAATGAGCATCGGGACAATGAGATCGGTGTCCGCTATATCGTCGATGAGGAAGTGCGCATATATCCCAAGCGGGAATAAACAGAACTGGATGATCAGCAATCCGCCAATCGCAAATCCGATTCCCCGTGAGATGCTCGCGGCATCACGCAATCCATAGAAACGCGAAATTTGTCGTGGATCAATCAGCAACTTCATCGATCCAGCGAGCGCGATACCGAGAACGACTAAGACTGGTGCACCCGCGTTCCATGTAAAGAGATACTCTTTCTCAGGGAGCGTCATGAGATCAAACATGCGTCCCGGTCCACCAATATGGGTTGTTATGAAACCAAAAAGAACCATCGAACCGACCAGCATCAATACGCCTTGAATCACGTCGGTTCGCACAACTGAAACGAATCCACCCACGGATGTGTAAACAAGCACGACCAAGAACATCAAGCCAACAGCCGCTTCGTAACGAATGCCAAGAAACACCTGGAACAGATTTCCAGCACCTTTGAAGATGGCAATGAGATACAGCAGACTTGCTAGCGCGATGATCAAACCAGCCATCACTCGCACGGTCTCGCTTGAAAAACGAACGGCCAAGAATTCAGGTACCGTGACAGTATCCGTCATCGCCGTGAAGCGACGAAGCTCCGGCGCAACCAGTCGCCACGAAAGATACGTAGCAACAACGATCATCAATGGAAATATCAACCATGGTGCACCATAGCTGTAGCCTTTCCCGGCTAGACCAAGATAGCTATTGGTACTCGCGAATGTTGCGAAAAACGAGACGCCGATAATGACGCCACCCATGTGGCGACCACCGACCAGATACCCCCCGATCGTCCCACTGCGTTTGTAACCAAGTCGTGCGTGCCAAAGAAGGATCGCGCTATATGTGATGAGTAGCACCACGGCGAACCAATGATCAGATAGGAAGGAACTTACGCTCAAATGTGTGGTTCCTAAAATTGCAATAGCACGTCACGAGGCAATTAGGGACGGGTGCCTTGCGAGTCATAATCTATTACGTTATACCTATCGTTGCAGTATTACTTGTGCTCGTTCTCCTGTACGTGCGCAGTAGGAATCCACCAGTCAGTGGCGACGATAAGCCAGCAATAAGTACGCCGGTGTTGATTGTTGTGCTCGGAGTCGGCGGCGCTGTGGGCGTATTCGCCGTCGCATATGCGCTCGACTTCTTGGGATTTCTGTAACTAAAAGCTAGTCCGGTTGACCTTTGGCCGGATCACCTCTTCGATTGACGTACCGCATCGGATCCGACAGAGGATTGCGATTCATCGCCTGATCCACCATTTTGTCGTATTTAGGATCTTGCCGTTCAACTTTCGACTGGCTCGAAAGCTTTACGCTCAATTTCGATACGATCGCTGTTGCGCGACCGTCGCAACCGTGCTCACAAGGAACGGAAGTTGGCTTGTCGTCGATGTGCGCAAAGATCGTAGTGACTTTGCTACATTCTTTACAACGGTACTCGTAATACGGCACGTTTAACGGCCGCTTGCGCTTGCTCCGTAGTCAACAAACGCCTGAACTGACCGCGAAATTCGTTCGAACTGTAGCCTCGCAATCGTGTCCTTCGTCTGGATCACATTTTGCTTTTCAGCATCGAGACCTAGAAGGCTCGGTGCACGACCTAGACGTCGACGATATAGGTAGGAATTCCATTCGCGCGTGGACATCGAAATAAGGATGTCGTCGTCTTTGATGACATCAACATCAGCGTCAGATACACTGTTGACTTGGAAGTCTTGAAATACAACACGCCGACCATGCTTTCCGGATTGGAAACACACCGTCGCATCGGCGCTGCCTAATGCACGAAATGCGGGATCCTTATTTGCCTTTCTTCGTGCGCCCTGCATCCAGTCAAAAACTGCCATTACTAAACCCTAGTTAATACGTGGTTTGAATACGTGCAGAGCCGTCGAAAAAGAACTGCAAAGTCTGGTTGTAGCGGAAAAACAAATCCTCACGATACTGATCGTTGTGGGTCGATGCCGACAACCCTTCGACTCGCCCCAAATCAAGGGT
>JAPOVY010000061.1 GCA_026707905.1 Gammaproteobacteria bacterium
CGCCGCTCGCGGTGGCTTCAACGCGTGCAACGACCCGTCAGGGGCTCGCGGATCTCATCAAAACAGCGACTGATCATGAGCTCAAAGAGCAGCAGTGGTTGAGGGAAACTGAGGATGCGGCCGAAGGAATCCAAGCGGTCGCGGAACGTCGGCCCGGCAACTTCGCCGGTCGTTAGAACTTTAGCACGAGTACACACATGGAGTTAGGCACGCTTGGCGTCTGGTATTTCACTGACGCAATGTCGGCAACGGACGCCGCGATAACAGCGAAAAGAGTAGAAGATCTCGGATATGGCGCATTGTGGTTGCCCGAAACGGTTGGTCGCAACCCTTTCGCGCATGCCGCTTGGCTTCTTGCCAATACAACATCACTTGTAGTCGCGACCGGCATTGCAAATATCTACCATCGCGAGCCAGGCGTTACGCTTGCTGCACAGCACACGCTGGCAGAACAAAGTGACAATCGCTTCTTACTCGGTCTCGGCGTCTCGCACAAGCCGCTCGTAGAGGGACTGCGGGGTTTGAATTACGGAAAGCCAGTAGCGACCATGCGGGCATACCTACAAAAAATGAAGGATTCCCCCTACACTGCGCCACGTTCGAGCGAAACCCCTAAGACAGTTATTGCCGCACTCGGTCCCAAGATGCTCGAGCTTGCTGCAGAAGACGCAGACGGCGCACATCCGTACTTTACTTCGCCGTCACATACAAAAATGGCGAGAGAGACGATGGGCGCCGATGCTTGGCTATGCGTAGAGCAGAAGGTCATCATGGAGACTGACCCAGACAAGGCGCGCGCCGCGGCTCGTCGCGCGGCGTCAACCTATCAAGGTCTACCGAACTACCGAAACAACTGGCTTCGAATGGGGTTAAGTGAAGCGGACATAAACGAAAGTGGCAGCGATAGGTTCATTGATACGACGTTTGCGTGGGGCGACAAGGACGCAATCCAAGCACGCATCGACGAACATTTGCAGGCAGGCGCAAATCATGTCTGCATACAGCCAATTCGTGTCGATGGGAACATTCAACAACCTGATTGGGACGCGCTTGAAGCGCTTGCGTGACAAGGATTGAGATGAGAAGATTCGACGGAGTGAACGTTACTGTAACTGGTGCCGCTGGTGTACTCGGCATGGCAGTGGCACAAGCATTCATAGATGAGGGCGCTAAGGTTAGAGGGATCGACGTCGTTGAATCCGAAACGCCTTTCTCTCTATACCAAGCCGACCTCACCAATCCTCAAGACGCGCTCCGCGTCGTGGCTGAGATTGGACAAATCGACGTGTTGGCGAACATCGCAGGAGGGTTCACGATGGGCGACACCGTCGAAACGACCAGCGACGAAACATGGGACTTCATGTACAACCTAAATGCACGCACGGTCTTCAACATGGTACGTGCTGTCGTGCCTCAAATGGTAGAACGTGAACAAGGAAAGATCGTGAATATCGGCGCACTGAATGCGTTGAGCGGCGTCGGGAGAATGGCTGCGTATTCCGCATCGAAGAGTGTCGTAATTCGGTTAACCGAAAGTCTTGCAGAGGAGCTCAAGACGAAACACGTTAATGTGAACTGCATTTTGCCAAGCATCATTGACACACCGAGAAATCGAGAAGACATGCCTAAAGCCGATTTCTCCGCATGGGTTTCGCCGTCCGCGATGGCGAAGGTTGTCTTATTCCTCGCCTCCACTGATGCGGATCCAATTCATGGTGCGGCGCTACCCGTGAAAGGTCTCGCGTAGAAAGTCACGAGCCAGGCTCAAAGTGACCATACGTGCCTTGGAAGAAAAGTAAAGGACCGAGTTCAGGTCGATCGACTTTCAACCCTTGGACATCCGCCACGACGATCGTGTGATCCCCGGCGTCATGTTCCGCGTTTAACGTACAGTCGATCGTCGCGATCACGCCGTCAAGCGCGGGAGTTTGAGAGATCGGATTAGTGTGCCACGCAATATCCGCCACTTCGCCGATCATCGCAAACGCTTCACTGACGTCACCTTGATCCTCAGCAAGCACGTTGATACAGAACTTTCCTAAACTACGAATGCGCGGCCAGCTTGTACTCGTTTTCTGTGGACAGAATAAGATGAGCGGCGGTTCGAGAGATAACGACACGAATGACTGTGCTGCGAACCCAACTAGCTCGCCCTCCTCATTGCCGCAGACCACGACAACG
>JAPOVY010000110.1 GCA_026707905.1 Gammaproteobacteria bacterium
GGTTTTTACGTTGAAATTCGCGGATCTTCAATCGAGCGAACAAAGCGTTCAAAATCCTTCTGCGCTGAATCAACTGACCGACGGGAGTCAAGCGAGCCTCTTCGTTAATCGATTCGATAAGCACGTTCAATGCTTCGATCGCATAGTCACCGTCAAAATCGATCAAACCTGTCTTGCGTTGAGCGAGTTCCATCAATTCCGGCGTGTCGATACCGGACTGGAGTCCGAGTAACTCGCCGAACGCGCCTAAACCATTCAACAATCTGATAGACAGTGGTCGGCGTGATCGGTTGACACCCAGAAACGCCTCAGAACTCCCTGACTCCGACACTTGGTTAGGTCCGCAAATTACCCAACTCGGTTAATTTGACGACCTGGGTGGAAGGTTGCACTGGGTTTTCTGCTCGTATCCAGCGAAAACACATCGTACCTGAGGTGTGACCGGTCGTCTCAAGCCAATTGGGGAGACCAGGATCTACGTGACTAACGACGATACAAACCGATCCATCAACCTCGTAGTGTGCCAGATGTTTATTCGTGTGGATTCGGTGATATCGGTAATCTAGGGACTCCATCCAGTAATTGTTCAACTGGAAGTTCCAGTACTCGCACGCGGGCGGCACAACTTCGATTAACAGGGCTTCGTCTTTCTCTAGTTGCCAATGGCTGTGGTAGTAAGTGATGTTTGGATCGCCACCGGCTGCAAGCGAGCGATCTGGATCAAACAACGGTAGTTCGTTACTGTGACGCTTGAAGTCACGCGCCCATTTTGAAAACATGAGCGATGCGCCTGTGACTAACGTACCCGCTTGCCTAAGTCCTGCGTCTAGTTTCTCTGGACTCAATGGCATTGGCATTCGATCTGCCATTTCGCAGTTGATCCGCTCGATATGCAGCTCCGCTGGGATTTCTTCGTCCCGATTGAGAAATGTTTGACGAATAACTAACGTACCCGTTTCCGATGTCATTGGAAGCCAGTTCTTCTCTTGCGGCTCAGCGCTGAGAAAGATCTCGAAATGCCCGTCGTCGTCGATTTCCAAGTCTTGTGCCTCAACATGGCCAGTCGGCGGCAAGCCACGCCCTTCGCCGTAGTTTCCTGATTGAGTTCCGAAACTCAGGTACGCGATAGAGTTTCGACGTCCCCGAATCCGATACTCGTAGGCGCCGTTTATTGAAGCGGTTTGGTAGTAGTTGTCCGGGTTATCTGCCCCGAGTTTTACCGTTTCGTGCGCCACACGGTGTATCACGGGCGCTCGGTCATCTGCGTATTCGACGAAGGCCATTAATCCTGCACGTACCAATCGGCTTAAATACCGGTAGCCTTCGGTCTGACTAAAAGGATCCTGCGGCGAACCCGGAAAATTCAATGCTGCGCCTGCTGCTCGAAGGCTCATACAGAACTCGTCCCAGCTCTTCCCCGACACAATCCGCGCAGACGCGACATCCGCAGGCGTTTTACCGCTCAGTCTCCGTGCGAATCGGGCGCATTTCCTAAATAGCGTTAAAAACGCAAACGCGACTCTTCTCATTTATCGACCTAACTGAATTACGGAATATCGTCTGATATCCCGACTAACTATCCGAAGCTACTCCGGACCATCAACGAGTTAAGATGTTAGTTAAGCGCTCGAATGCTGTCTATCGAGGCTACGAGATAAGAATGTTCATTACGTGCGCCGTTGCAATCGGCATAGCTAAGATCCGTAGTGAAGGAGAAATTCGGGCGGAATAACCCCCAAATTCGTCCCTTCATTGCGTGGTTGACGCGTTTAAGCACGTTTCGATCTAAGAGCTCATCTTCTTCGAATTCGAATTCAAACTCTAAATTAGTAATTCTGATTCCGCGGTAGACCTTTGCACCTTTTGGTAGGTACAAAGTCAGGTTTGTAACACGCCTCGTCGCACGATCTACCTCGAACCTCACACGAAGCTGGTCGTCATCTAAGATGCGCTCTTCGGGACGCATTTTCATAAAGAGCAGCGCAGAAGGTTTCGCGTCATATGTCACGCGGGTCTCATCGCTATCTGTAACTTGAACCGAACTTAGATTTACTGGAATGACCTTAGGTATGAGACGGGCATCCCCAAATGGATACGGATATTCCGTGTAGTCACCAGCAATCTTCTCCCACGACCCCGATTCAGCTTCTTCTTTAGTATCGGACGGTACTTCGAAGACGCCTTGATCTGGGTGAAAACGAGTCTCCTCCTGGCGCTTGTGACGGACAAAGAAAGCGCCCAGGCTACCCGCAACGTTCATATCAACTGAACAGGCATCCTGTACTTCAATGCCGCTTTTACTTAGCGCTTCGTAGGCTAAATCTCGCTCATACGCAGGCAGATGGTCTAAGCTAAACTCAGATTCCGCAATATCTTTCAGGATTTGCTTCTCTTCGTCCGTACCAGCCTCGAACGATGCAGGCTCACCAAAACTGAACATCATTGACGAATCGTCCATCTTGCGTTCTGAAACCGAATCTTCGGCGCCCCGATACGTGACGGCGCACAGAAGTCCCAGTACTGTTATGACACCGATTAAAGACGAAGATATCCGCATCAAACCACATCCGTACTGTCGACCGTTGCTAACTCCTGAAGGAAATTACAGAACATCGATCTAATTTCCCAGCTTAGTTTGACCAGCGGTTCGCGAGGAAGTGTCATTATCGACTTTCGGTAAGCCGCCCTGTGATTGGCAGTACCGTTTCTAGAATAGCGTGTCCCCGATATCTCGTGTAGTGGCACCCGATGTCCAGTCTAGACGCTTCAAGCAACGACACACCTCAAAATCCTCAGCTGGTCGACAATCCTCTCTATAACAGGATCAAGGAGCGCGCCCAAGCTGATAAGCCGCCGTCCCGTAGATCTCCTCTAGGCGCGGTCGCAGCTTCGCGGGTAGCAAGAACATCGAGCCGCAAGGAGATGGCTGAACGCATTCTTGCCGAAGATGGCGACCTAGTCGCAGGGACGTTCGGTACAGTCTGGTTCAAACCTGTGACCGTTTGCGATATCGATCTGAAACTAGAACCGCTACAACCCAGTATCGGTACGGTCGTACACGGACTCGATCTCGCGACCGACTTGGACGATCCGGAAGTCGTAACCTTCGTTAGGCAGCTATGGTTGAAGCGCAGGGTGATCGCGTTTCGAGGGCAAGAACATCTAACGCAAAAACAGATGGTCCAGTTCGCGGAGCACTTCGGCGTGGTCGGTATGCCGTTTGGCGAGAAGGAACATATTCCGAACTCACCATATGACCTCAATCAGCAGGTGAAGGTCAAAAACATCCCCAATATGCTCGTGCTACCTTCCGACGCAGAAGTGCCCAATATCGCAAGCGGCTGGCATGCAGATGCAACATGGCAGCAGAAACCGCCGATGGCATCCGTTCTCATGTGTAGAGAAGCGCCGCCCGTAGGAGGCGATACATGCTTTTGCGACTGCCACAGCATGTGGGAGGGCTTATCCCAAGAGACCAAGGAACGCGTGGCAAACTTAAGGGCCGTGCATATGGGCAGTGTTGGTCACCAAATGGACGGCAAAACGCCCGTCTCGGTGCATCCCGTTGCGCGCACGCATCCAGAAACCGGGCGTACGAGCTTGTACGTTCAGCAGGGATTCGTTAAGAAATTCGCCGACGAACACAACATTCCTGAAGACGAAGAGCGGAAGTTACTTCTCGAAATGAAATTTCAAGAAGGACGTCCTGAATACACATGCCGCGTGAGATGGGAACCGGGTACGCTCGCAATGTGGGACAACCGATGTGTACTCCATTCAGGCAGCGGTGACTATTGGCCGCATCGACGCTACATGGAAAGGCTCACGATTCTCGATGCTGACGTATCGCGAAGGGTTCCCTATTTCAAACCCAGTTAGGTGCTAGTATCAACTACTAATATCAAATAACTGCGCAGTCAGACTGAACTCTAAGCGAAACGCGGAATTGCGCTAGAAGTACTTTGTAATAGCACTGAGCGTGTGGTCAATAAATGTCAAAAGTGCTAGATAGACTTGGTCTTAAATTGCTATCTGGTCAGGAACCGTTGACGACGAACGACGGGGCAGATCTTAAGCTACTTGATTTCTGGCAATGGTCCGGTTCCTGCCTCATGGACAACACCCAAAGAGGCGTTTTGGCTGAGTTCCTCGTAGCGGCAGCTTTGGATATCCACAGAACCCCGAGAGAGGAATGGGGAAATATCGACCTAGAACTCCAGCTGCATGGACGACCAATCAAGATAGAGGTTAAGAGTTCCTCTGAACGTCAGTCCTGGGCAGGAAAACCGAGCGGATTCCACCAATTTGACATCCGGAGAACCGAAGACTCAGAAGGCAAGACTACAGGAAGCCGCCGTTGGGCGGACGTATATGTATTTTGTATACTCAAAAATCGTCACTCCGTAATACAAACAGACGCTCTTGATACGGAGAAGTGGGAGTTCTTAGTGCTTCCTACCCAAACCCTCGAGAAGCTAAGGACGAATCAAAAGAGCATTCGAAAAGGCCCTCTATTAGAGCTTGGTGCGATCTCAAGTAACTACTCAGAATTGGCCAAGACGATCGCCGAAACCGCTGGCGATCTAAATGAATAAAACTGTGAACTTGAATGTGGACTGCAGAACATAGGACACCAGTGGATTTGCGGTGAAATAATCGACGTTACTCGACTCTTTCAAATCCTCGACAGACACTCTCCAAGTTGTGCTGTATATTCGTCGATGCTTGTCGAAACTAAGATGTGAACTCACAAAATTGAACTAAAACGAACATCGCTTCTGCAACGACACCTTACTTTCTCGATTAAGCAGAATATCGCGACTACTAGCCTTCAACTGCTACTAACATGTAATCAATCGCATCAGCCAGTTGCTCCTCCGAGCAACTCATGCACAGACCTTTCTTCGGCATTCCAGGGGGAATGCCGTCAATGGTCGTCCGTAGTAACGCGTCGCGGCCTTTCTCGATCTGCGATACCCATTCGTCAGCGTCTCCGAATTTTGGTGCATCCGCGACACCAGCGTTATGACAAGCTGCACAGTACTTCATATAGGTCTGCAGACCTGCGTGCTCGTCAACTGGTTGTTCTTGCTCCGCACAACCCAGCAAACCCAGCATCGAAGCACCGATGAGAACGCAAAACTGGACGCGAAAGAGTTGTCGCATGGGAACCGGACGGGAGTTAATAACAAGTCTGGATGGCCAAGTGGCGCACCAAACGGTATCGCGGCGATTTTAAGGTCGCGTGATAGCATTTTGTTTGAGATTTACATCTGAGACTATGGCAAACGACTTTAAGGTCGCTGACCTATCCCTAGCGGCTTTCGGTAATCGCGAGATCGCGTTGGCTGAGAACGAAATGCCCGCGCTAATGGCATTGCGCGAAAAGTACGCGACTCAACAACCGCTTTCAGGCGCTCGAATCATCGGTTGTATTCACATGACCGTGCAGACCGCAGTCCTCATCCGCACATTACGAGCGTTAGGGGCTGAAGTGCGTTGGTCGTCATGCAACATCTTTTCTACTCAGGATCACGCGGCCGCGGCGATGGCGGAAGAAGGTATCCCTGTATTCGCATGGAAAGGCGAAACTGAAGCGGAGTACGACTGGTGCCTTGAGCAGACCATCCTCAAGAACGGCGAGCCGTGGGACGCCAATGTTCTACTAGATGACGGTGGCGACCTCACTTTGATGATTCATGAAAAGTACCCTCAGATGCTGGACAACGTCCATGGCATCAGCGAGGAGACCACGACGGGGGTTCACCGTCTACTCGAAATGCTGGAAAAGGGCACGCTTAAGGTACCGGCAATCGACGTAAATGCATCTATCACAAAGAGCAAAAACGACAATCGGTACGGTACACGTCATAGTCTCAATGACGCCATCAAGCGCGCGACGGATGTGCTCCTTGCTGGGAAGAAAGCGCTTGTATTTGGCTACGGAGACGTAGGTAAAGGATCGTCAGCGAGTCTTCGGCAAGAAGGCATGATCGTCAAGATCGTCGAAGTTGATCCCATCTGCGCGATGCAGGCTTGCATGGACGGGTTCGAAGTCGTTTCACCTTACCGCGAAGGCAAAAACACCGGTTCTATCGAGGACATCGACCACGAGCTGATGGGATCTATCGATCTGATGGTAACCTGCACCGGCAACACGCGTGTCTGTGACGCACCGATGCTTGAAAGCGTCAAAGCGGGAGCGATCGTGTGCAACATCGGTCACTTTGATAACGAGATCGATACGCAATACATGCGCGACCGCTGGCATTGGCAGGAAGTCAAGGAGCAAGTGCACCAAATCTTCCGTAGCGAATCGCGTTCAGATTACCTAATCTTGTTATCAGAGGGTCGCTTAGTTAACCTCGGAAACGCCATGGGTCACCCATCCCGAGTTATGGACGGATCGTTTGCCAACCAAGTCTTGGCGCAAATGCACCTGTTTGAGCAAAAGTGGGCAGATCAAGACCCAAGTCAACGCGCACCCATCTCAGTTGAAGTGCTCCCTAAGAAACTCGATGAAGAAGTCGCCCAACTAATGGTCGAGGGCTTCGGAGGCACCATGACCACACTGACCCAAGAACAGGCAGATTACATTAACGTACCTGTACCTGGACCCTTCAAACCCGAACAATACAAGTATTAGCAGCAGGGGGAACGACGATGAAAAGCGTGCTGGATGTACTCAATCACCGCGATCAAACTGAACTCTACAGCATTGCGCCGATCGAGACCGTGTTTGAGGCGATTAAGCTCATGTCGGAACTGCATGTCGGTCTATTGCCCGTATTGCAGGAGAACAAGCTTGTCGGCGTCATCTCGGAACGAGATTACGCTCGCAAGGTCATCCTAAAAGACAAGGCTTCGAAAACAACGCGCGTCTCCGAGATCATGACGCGCGACGTCGTTACCGTTACTAAAAGCGAGCGTGTCGACGTGTGCGTCGCACTGATGAAGAAACATCGCATTCGTCATCTGATTGTCATGGAAGAAGGTGTCGTTGAAGGCGTCATCTCCATTCGGGATCTATTCTCGGAGATCATTGACGAACAGAGCGAACAAATCAGCGATCTCGTTCACTATATTCGAGGCGAGACCTAATTTCCCCGATTTAAGGAAAGTCCATGCAAACTAGAGCCGCTGTTGCCTTTGAAGCGGGAAAGGACCTACAGATTGAGACCGTCGAACTCGACGGACCGCGCAATAACGAAGTGTTGGTTGAAGTCCGAGCGACAGGCATCTGTCACACGGATGCCTTTACGCTCTCAGGCGACGATCCTGAGGGTCTGTTTCCATCCATTCTGGGACACGAGGGCGCCGGCGTTGTGGTCGACGTGGGTCCAGACGTCACGAGCGTAAGCGTTGGTGATCACGTCATTCCGCTCTACACCCCTGAGTGTGGTGAATGCAAGTTCTGCAAATCAGGCAAGACCAACCTCTGCGGAGCAATTCGTGAAACACAAGGCCGTGGACTCATGCCTGATGAAACGTCCCGGTTTTCTCTCAATGGTGAACCGCTTTTTCATTTCATGGGTACGTCGACGTTTTCTAATTACTCTGTCATGCCTGAAATCGCGGTTGCGAAAATCCGAGAAGACGCGCCCTTTGACAAGGTCTGTTACATCGGATGTGGCGTAACAACCGGCATCGGTGCAGTCATTAACACGGCTAAGGTTGAAGCGGGTACGACCGTCGCGGTGTTTGGACTGGGTGGCATCGGATTGAACGTCATCCAAGGCGCTTCAATGGTCGGTGCCAGCCGCATCATTGGGATCGACACTAATCCCGCTAAGCGACCGCTCGCCCAACAATTCGGCATGACGGACTTCATCAATCCCAAGGACAGCGCTGACGTCGTGGCTGAAATCATCGACATGACTGACGGGGGCGTCGACTACTCCTTTGAGTGTATTGGTAACGTCGACGTCATGCGCCAAGCGCTGGAATGCTGTCACAAAGGTTGGGGCGAAAGCACGATCATCGGTGTCGCGGGTGCAGGACAGGAGATTAGTACACGTCCATTTCAACTCGTAACCGGTCGAGTTTGGCGTGGCACCGCTTTCGGCGGCGCTAAGAGTCGCACCGAAGTACCCAAAATCGTGGATTGGTACATGGACGGAAAAATCAATATCGACGACCTGATTACGCACACCATGCCGCTTGACGAAATCAACGATGCGTTTGAACTGATGCACCGCGGCGAGTCTATTCGGTCGGTAGTTATTTACTAAGGAGACTCATGGAACCTAGCGAATGGCTTGACCAAGTCCAGGAAGACATCCTCGAGCCCGATTTACCCATCTGTGACCCCCACCATCATCTATGGGACCACCCTCAAAGCCGCTATCTCCTTGACGAATTGCTCGCGGACACCGGTAGCGGTCACAACGTGGTAAGCACCGTCTTCATGGAATGCGGTTCGATGTATCGTGCCGAAGGTCCAGAGTCGTTGCGACCCGTTGGCGAAACAGAGTTTGTCAACGGTATCGCGGCCATGAGCGCGAGCGGCGGTTATGGCGATTCACGAGCTTGCGCTGCGATCGTCAGTTATGCGGACCTGAATCTGGGTGCGGGAGCAGGCGAGGTTCTCGACGCCCATATGTCAGCAAGTCACCGATTCCGCGGCATTCGACACGCGTCAGGCTGGGATGCGAGCGAGACCGTTCGTAATTCTCACACTGCACCCACCGAAGGCATGCTGTCCGACGCGACCTTTCGTGAGGGGTTCGCAGAACTAAGCAAACGCAATCTGACGTTTGATGCGTGGTTGTATCACCCGCAGATTCCTGAACTAACTGACCTCGCCAGTGCATTTCCCGACACGACCATCATTTTCGACCATTTCGGCGGTCCACTTGGTATCGGACCGTACGAGGGTAAACGCGAATCGATCTTTGGCAAATGGAAGGAAGATGTAGCAGAACTTTCTCGCTGTGAGAATGTTGTCGCCAAACTCGGGGGTCTCGTGATGCCGATCAACGGATTCGGTTTTCACAAACGACCAACGCCCGCGACGTCGGACGAATTGGTCGACGCGACACGAGACTACTATCTACATATGATCGAGCACTTTGGTCCTGACCGCTGTATGCTCGAAAGCAATTTCCCAGTCGATAAAGCCAGTTGCTCTTACGCAGTGCTTTGGAACTCGTTCAAGAAGTTAACGTCAGTATTCAGTGCGTCTGAACGTGGAAGCCTTTTCCACGACACAGCCACTCGCGTCTATCGAGTCGAGACCTAATCGCAGCTAAAGTTCAGCTAGAAATAACGTCTAATCCCTAGCTGTGCGTTTCTAGGCATCGCGGGAAAGTAGCGCGGCGTTCCAAACGACCAATCCGCACGGTCTGCGTACTTATCGTCGAGCACGTTGCGTATATGTGCCTGGATCTCCCATGCATCAGCGACTCGCCACTTACCATGCCAGTGCAGCGTCATGTGTCCCGGATACCGAAAGGTGTTCGCCGCATCCATGAAATACGACCCGATTCGGGTGAGCTCCAAGGTAGATTGAAGTCCTTCTCTAACCTGCCACTGCCATTGAACTGAACCGATATGGCGCGGCGCCGTGTCGACGTTGTTTCCCGTCTTGATCACCTCTCTACCCGAAAGATCCTGTGTGAAGTCGTAGACGTGGCTTGCCCAAGATTGCGCAGTCCGCAGCTGATGGCTAGCCGATATCGCGTAAGTAAGTCCTATCTCAATACCCGACGAATCAACGCGACCGCCGCTTTGATTAAATCCTGCTGAATCGCGAATGATGAGATTTCGGCTATATTCGTGATACGCGACCACATGAATCTCGCCACGCTTTGTTCTGGTTCTAATGCCCATCTCAAGTGCGTCTAGTCTCTCGCTGTCGATATCGGCGAACGCCTGTCCGTTCTGTAAGCGATACAGCTCTGCTATCTGCGGTGGTCGGAACCCCGTACCTAAGCTCCCGTGGAAAACCGATTGAGGTCCTAGCACCCGTTCAAATCCAATCTGCATCGCGTAGTCGGAAAATCGATCTTCACGATCGGCGGGTCGCGTATATAGGCATCCGCCGAAGCCACAAAGGGTGCCATCATCCTTGGTATTGCCAACGAGATGCCTGTTGTCGTAGTCATAGTTCGCCGTTTCTACTCGAACACGATATTTCCAAGCTAAGGTATCACTTACCTGGTATCGCCCGTCATGAAAGAGTCCAAGGTGGGACGCATCAGCCGTGAAGTCGTAATGGATTCCCGCGGGTCGAGTCGCCATCAGGAAAGCAGAACCAACTGTTGGGGATGATTGGACTTCACTTAATTCCATGCTTACGAGTTCGCCTCGCCCACCAAATGAGAGCATCCATCTATCGAAATTGCGCTCCCAATTCAATAACACTCCCCCACTTTGCTGAGCGTTTTGCTCTAGCGGCTGTCCCGGCAGAAAGTGCATTAGAAAGTCCATCGAGCTCTGTCGCAGAAACGGTGCTACAAGCAAATTGCCGCGTCGCCAGTGCGACGCATACCGGAATGATCGCGCATCGCGAAATGCCTCAGGATTGGGATTGGTAAAGCGCAATACTTCGTCCTCATATGCATCCAAACCGCGGACGTAACCGCCTGTTTCCTGGTTTAGCGAAGTCATAGACAGCGTATGCGTAACTTGCCACGGACCTACGTTACTGACGTAGTGCCCATTCAGCTTCTGCTGATCGAAACCCGTGTCATCTCGCCAACCGTCAGTGCGTACGGCGTGCACAGACACACGCCCTTGATCGCTCCCTAACCGCGCGTCGAAGCGGTTGTAACCGTACGATCCAAGCTGCCAGCTTGCGCTATTTACGTTTGAAGGTCCGATCGTGATCGCGTTGATCACCCCGTGAAGTGCATTTCCACCATAACGTGAACTCGCAGGACCGCGGATGATTTCGATGGCATGTGCCTGTTCGGTATTTAGTTCGAATAGCCCATTGACGTTACAGAAAGATGTGGGACGAATTGGAATGCTGTTTTCGAGCAAGAGATACGTACCGCACGCTCCGGCACCCGTCAGCATGCCAGAACGGATCGCCGTCAGATGTTCTTGTCCTGAGTTTCGTGAAATCCATACACCTGGAACCTGACTCATCAGTTCATTTGGATGAATGGCTTGAACTTCGTCGATTGACTCACTATCAAGCACGGTCGCGGTCAGTTCCGCGAAGTGATCGACTGAGAGTGTCGCTTGCGCCTGTACAACGAGTTCTTCGATCTCCGCCTCGGCATTCGATTCGTCTTCCTGCGCGTACACAGATGAAACCGATAACAAAGCCGCTAAATAGAGCAGGATGCTCCATCGCGTCATGTAGGAGCTCCTATAACGCTCCAGCGTTCGGTTTTTAGCACTCTCACGATCGCATCGACGGCGTGCTTGTCACCCATAGACGCAAGACGAGTAAGGATCTCAAGTATCGTACTCTTAGCATACCGGTCCGTCTCTTCGCCGATCTTTCTACAGAGTAGCGCAGAGATCTCCCTTAGAACTTCTGTATCTACGCCTTGTTGGTCGACGCTCGAAACGATGTTTAGTACCGCCACATAGATACACTGACGCTCGGCGCTCTGTACGATGCCGTTCTGTGTTGTGCGCTCTCGCGTGTTACTCAGTACCTTATCTACGATCGAAACCAGCTCATCCGGCAGCTCAACGATGCCTATCGAAATCCGACGACGTAGCGCTCGTCCTAATGCATTGCTAGCCGTCATTCTGACGTCCGTGTCTGAATCATCCGCAATTAATCTCAACAGTGAATCTAAATCGACGTCGCGCGGTTCTTGAAGTTCACCAAGTAAGAATGCCGCACAACAGCGTGCCTGTTTGGTCGTCCGTGCAAGAAGGTCAGTCGCAACGAAGATCGATTCCGTATCGTGTCCTACCAGTGCATACATCGCACAGCGTCGATCGGCTTCGTCGCCTTGAAGGCAGGCGTCCACAATCGAGTCGATGTTTGACGCAACCGATGCGTGCGCCTGCGCCATGCGATCCGCTTCCTGAACGACGGTCTCGGTCTCGCACGATTCCGCTACGTTGTGTATATCCAACCCAAGCCAGGCCGCGTTTTTAGCGACCAGTGATTGGCGACGAGGATCGCATGCTTGATACGAAATTGACCGTCTATCCGAATCGCATGGTTCGGTCGTGCGCACGTACCAGAACTTATACATAAACCGTTCGTCGTCGGAAACGCTTCGAGTGCCTCTATGAAATAGATCGAAGTGAACGAGGATCAGCGAGCCCTTCGGCAATTCGAGACGCAAGGGCGTTACGTTACGGTCAAACGCCTGTACCTGCTTCTCGAAGTGCCGCAGTCGTTCCTTTTCGCTCATACCATTCATGGCTTTCGACGATAAGGTCCTGTCGAACCGATCCTCTCCTTCGGTACGGCCAGTGGCTTCGCGATTCACATTCCAATACTGCGTACCCGGCAAGATCTCTGTAGGTCCCATGTCGAGCGTGACTGCCTGCGGGTAATAAAACACCATCGCCCAATTGGGCCGATGGGAGCGAAGACCTCCGCGCGTACCCCAAGGTAATGGCGAATCCTTGTGGTAGGTTTGGTCGTACGAGCCACTAAGGTGTACAAACGAATGTCCGTAGCGAAAGTGGCTTGAACCGAGCACTGATGACATTGCGCCAACGAGCGAAGCGCTTTCGAGAATGTCGTTTAGTAAGGGAATCTGAACGTGCAGGTTGTCTGCTACGGTATCAAGACTGGCTAACGGATTGGACAGCTCCGACCGTCGTCGGTATATGTCTTTGGCCGCGTTAAAAAGCTGATCGTGGGTCGACTCGGGAATGTCACTAGCTTCGATGACGTGATATCCCAGGTCCAAGAATCGACACAACTCAAAGTCGGACATTGCGTGATTCTCGATCATGGAATAACGTGAAGGTTCAAGTAAGAAATGGGTTGTGCAGGCTCCGCATTGCGGGTGTCGGAGTGCGCGAAATTGTATGGTGGCTGTCGCGCCACGGGAGTACGCCAACGGACACATCTAAAGCCTGTTTTACAGCTACTCATCTCTCGCGATCGCGAACAAGAATTCGTGAGACGAGCACAAAGAGTCTTATATCTCACGGTAATGACGAGTCAACTCGCCAAGTCATCGCGTCGCTTACACGTACGATTGTGCAGTTCTGTTGGTGACTATAAGTAACCTGTAGTCGGTGATGTGAAGGTGAATTAATGTTTGGAAAAAGAACGATGCGACAACTAATTGGATTTTCCGCGCTCGCTCTTTTGAGCTTCACTTTGATGAACACCTCGGCTCTCTCAGCAGACGAAGGATTCGAACGGTGGGAGAAGCGAATACCGGGACATCCCGTGGCATTTTCCAATGAGCCTACGACCGATCTGCATCTTCACTGTCCGGAATTCGTCGGACCGCTTGAGGAACGTGGCGTTCGCGGTGGATTCACCCCAGGTTGCGAGGCGAGACTCGACGAGCAGTACCTGGACGAAATTCCCCCACTTATGCCATTCGAGGCAGCGGACAATCGCGTTTCGTGGCGTTACGTATTCGATCAACCACACGTCAAGCGTTCGCTGGTTCTTGACGCGCTATCGAATCCGGAATGTCTATCAGCACTCAATGACGTGGCTCCGGATGCTCTAGCAGAGCGATGCCGTGCAGATGCTATCGCCGACTACGCTGTACTCAAGTACCAATGTGGCGGCGACTATTACGGTATAAGGTCTCGAATCGCGAACGGAACCGAGTCCCCTTGGTGGTACACCTACCGTTTGGAACGATTAATCGATAACGAGAGTTATTGGCGTAAACGATGGGGCGTCGAGAGAGCCTATTTCCGATATGCATGGATTACCGCGAAGTGCGCTGGTTTGCCTGATGGTGTCCTTGCATCTCTCGGTGTATTCGACGACTCGAAGGAATTCGGTGGTGATCCCGCACCCGACGAGGAAAACTGGTGGTGGGCAGAACAAGGTTTCGAGGCATATCAACTCATGGGAATCGCCGATCAGCTTTCTACCGAGCTCACTCGAACCGCATACGGATACGATCCAATTTCCATAACTACGTGGCAACGGGTCGAACCAGTCATGGCCGAAGTACTTCAAGTCAAGGATCCCGGAGAGTACGTCGATGCAAGCCAAGAGAAGGCAGCGCGACTCAAGCATTTTGTCGCAGCTTCTACATGGATGAAAATCAGACGATCAGACAAGGTAAGTGAAGACTGGCTGCTCGAACAGGTTGGCGAGTTCTCCAATGAAGAACTGGAGCAGGCTGCTAGCGAAGCGACCACGATGATGGCTAAACAGGAAACTGATTCATACTTGTATTGATCAATATAGGCTCCAACATCGAACTTGCGGATGGTTTCCGTAGATCGACTGACTTCCAATGCTGAAGCGACTGAATAGTGTTCTCAAGCCCAGCTTCTCTTGAAACAATGAACTCGTGCGACTCACCGTGCTGCATGCCCAGCGTTACAACGGTTTCCTATCCTCTTACGACCTACAAAGATAGAAAACAATTGGTCCAATCATTCGTACAGCTTCCAGCATCCGTTTTTCGAATAGGTTCCGAAGATGAAGATGTCAATTCTGACGATCGCGAAGGACCTATACGTGAAGTCGAAGTCAGCGCGTTCGAGATCGCGACCACCACAGTAACGAATACCCAGTTCAGTGAATTTGTACGGGACACCGGCTATCAAACTGACGCCGAACGGGTCGGCTGGTCGTTCGTCTTCCATCTTTTCCTTGGCAAGCAACGCCCGAAGCACGACAGAAACGCAGTGCAAATAGAGGCAGCACCATGGTGGATTGCCGTCGACCGAGCATGCTGGCGTCGACCATTCGGACCTGGCTCGAATATCCGATCGCTTCAGAATCACCCTGTCATACACGTCACATGGAACGATGCGATAGCGTTCTGTGGCTGGGCTGGCTGTCGATTACCGACCGAGGCGGAGTGGGAATTCGCCGCACGCGGTGGATTGGATCAGAAACGCTACCCGTGGGGAAACGAACTAACGCCGAGTGGCAATCATCGCTGCAATATTTGGCAAGGAGAGTTCCCGAATTCGAACACGGTTGCTGACGGGTACGCAGGCACAGCGCCAGTCGGCGCTTATGAACCCAACGGATATGGTCTTTTTAATATGGCGGGAAATGTTTG
>JAPOVY010000057.1 GCA_026707905.1 Gammaproteobacteria bacterium
GCGTGTGTCCACTTCTTCATTTCGCAACACTGTTATGCCGATCGACTCAACGATGGACGTAATACGATCGATTCCTTCGTAGCGTTCGTGATTGCCGGTGACGAGAAGCGTTCGTTCAGCTATCTGTCGCAATGGTTCAAGTTCTGCACTGCCTACACTCGGCGAGTCGAGTAAATCTCCTGTGATGACGACCCACGTCGGATTCAGCTTCTTCACCTTTTTGACGATGCGTTCGAGGTATTTCGGAGAACGTGAGCCGATATGGACATCCGAAAGTTGGACGATCGATTGATTTTCGATCTCAGGTTTGCCGGTGATTCGAACAGTTTTCACGTGCAGTTGCTGTGCATTTAGGAACGCATAGATAGCACATACTGATACACATGCGACAGCGACTGGACTCTCAAATCCGTTCGGGAATCCAGGGATCCAGCGGACGAATTCAAGAACCAGAACGATAGGGAAAAACAGGAAGCAACATCCGATCGCCGAATACAGTGTTGGCATTAGTCGCTTAGGCATTCGTAGTCGAAATACGAATCGACTGAGGAACAGTCCTAGTGGCACGCTTAGAAACGTGAGCATTACAAGCGTAGCCGTCGCGCCGAGAAATAGATTCGTCGGGTTGTACCACCACCATATCCGGAGCACTGGATAGACGATAGTCACCAGATAGAAGGCGAACGCGAATATAGGAAAGGCGTTACGTCTCACGACAAACAGAATCTGCGACCAAACGCGTGTGAGGTCGTGTGTGCGAAGTAGACATGGTGCGCACGAGTTGAATGCTTGACGAGCTCGTTGTGCTACTCGTGGTCACCAGCAACCAGAAGTACATCGCCGAGGTCATCTGAATACGACATGGATCCTGCATCTGGATTCGTTGCGAAGTACTCAAATGTGACGTAAGCCGCTTCCATTTGGTTGTTTGAGCTGAATACGCGATGTTCGAAATACTCAGTCTTCGCATTCGATGTGTTCTTTGTCATCTCAATGATCTTGCCACTTCTATCGATTCGACACATCATGAGCTTCTGATATGGATATTTCGCCGTATTACGGTCGCCAATGAAATAAAAACACTTCGTCGTAGCGACCAACGTTCCCGTGTCGAGGACGTGAGGCGTCTCAATGCGACGTCCTTTGGTTCCGCCGGTTCGAAAACTGACCCCTTTCATAACTCGTACAGATACACCGGCGTTACCGGCGATGTACTCGGATCGATTTCGAATGAACGAGACGTTGTCGACTGCAATGATCGGTTGTTCGGACTTCATGTAGTTAATTCCGAACGGCAAGTCATCGCCTAATGCTACGAGCGACTTTCCTTTATCGAGAAGCTCTCTGAATTCAAGCGTGGATTCGTTACGTGTCTTTGCCGGGGCGAACTGCATGCCCGGTTTGCTGCCATCGGTCGATTTGGACTTAAACCACACAACCACCACAACGATGACGATGATGCCGATCAGAATTTCCATGTGAACTTAGAACACAGTCTCGTCAATGTAGTGGACTGAAGTGAATGATGCCATCAAGGATTACTTTAAATCAGTAGAACGATCGTTGGGCTGCGGAGCGCTATAGAGGTGTGCCAATGCGCGACACCATCGCATATCGCACTATGAAGTTGACCGATGTTCAACTCGGTTCAAAGACCTGTTACGAACCTTCGAGGCAATCAGACGATCTCACCAGGTCTAGCGTCTGTATATCCATCCCGGGTATAGACGACTTCACCGTTCACAAGCACTTGGTCGAATCCAGAAGCACGCCTGACGTAGCGTCGAGCTTCTCCAGGAAAGTCGTCCACGAATTCTTCCTTGGTGATCGCCACACGGTCGGCATCAAAAATAACGACGTCTGCAGCTTGACCAACAGTCAATGTGCCACGGTCATGAATACCCCAATCTTGCGCAAGTTCGCTGGTCATGCACTGCACGCCTCGTTCGAGTGGAATACTTCCTGATTCGCGCACGAAGTGGGAGAGTAGGTATGTGGTGTCGCCGGTACCGCAGAACTGCGTGATATGTGCACCCGCATCGGATGCACCGAAGTGGCAATACGGACTCTCGATTAGTCGCACGACAGCGTCTTGATCTGCATTAACAACGCCCTTCAATTGAAATTCCGTATCGAGGTTGTCGCGGAGTGACAGATCAAGAATAACCTCCCCAATCGTCTTGCTTTCCGCTTCAGCAATCTCTCCAACCATGCGACCTTGATACTGCTTGTTCTCCTCACTGTAGACATCCCCAACACGCATTTGAGCGACGCCAAAAATGCCGCCTTCTCGTGGTACCAATTCATCAACGAGTCTTCGACGATTCGAGGAATCGCTGAACTTCTGTAAGTGTGCATCTGCCGGCAAGTCCATGATCGCTTTCCATGACGGATAGCCATAGAGCAACATGCTCGTTTCGGAAAGCCGCATATTCATGTCGAACGTGCGAGGCATGGTTTGACCGTATACCCTCGCGCCGCGTTCGTGTTGCTCTTCTAAAGCTTGGATTTGGGCGTCCACGGCGCGACCACCGGATCCGAGCAATGGTTGATAGCTACATGGGATACCCGCAGCCAGACTGATGTCGCCGAGTTCTCTAATGTTGTCAAGAGATTGCTCGATGTCCACGATGTAAGGCACAACCTGCCAAATACCACGACCGCTCGCCGCCATGGCTTGAGCGAGCGCGATCTTCTCGTCGATTTCGGCGAATCGACTAGGTACCGGTCGCATTTCCTCGTCCATGTCCAAGTACGAGCTCGATATACCGAGTGCACCTGCAGCCATCGCCTCCCGGATGATCGAACACATCGCGTCGATTTCTTGCGTCGTTGCGGCGCGTTCTTGACTTGCCTTACCCATAACGTACGCACGTACGGCCGAATGTCCGACGAGAGCACCGACATTCACGCCGAGACGTCCGCGAATGAAGTCGAGGTATTCAGGAAAAGTCTCCCAACACCATGGGACGGCGGCGTCAAACGTAGGTTTCTTAATGTCTTCGATGACCTGAAACATCGAAATCAGCTTGTTCGTGCCTTCTGGTTTGACGGGTGCGAGTGATAGGGAGCAGTTCCCTATGACGACCGTCGTTACCCCGTGTTCAAGCGATGGCGTGGCAAGCCCGTCCCAACAAAGTTGCGGATCAAAATGAGTATGTATATCGATGAAACCCGGACTGACCACGCGGTTTTCGGCGTCGATGATGTGATCCGGATTCCCAACCATGTCCACGATTTTGCCGTCGCTGATGGCTAGATCTCGTTGAATAGGTGCGGAGCCCGTTCCGTCTACAACCAGTCCGTCTTTAATAAGGGTTGAACTCACACGAATGCTCCTCGTTCGATCGAGACCAATCTGACGGGTAGTTCACGTACAAGCACGTTTGAATCGCTTAGCGTTCACGTCCGTCGGTCAAAATTTAACGTGTGATATTACAGCGTACGCTTGTGTTTGAGAGTCTAAGGTGGAGAACGCCCGGATCGCGTGTCAGCGTCGTGCTTAAGTTCTGAGCACTCGCAACGAGTTTCTACTACATTGTCTGCTCCTAAGGCGTAGTCAAATCGTATCAGACGTTCGCACTTGCAGTTAGAGAGTTTGTTCGCTACTAAAGTGATTAAATTGACGCTATGAGAACGATGAGACCCAAGGGAACCTCTAGGTCAGTTTAGCGATGAAAGCGAACCTCTTTGAAAACTGCAAGTATCCCGTTCGACAGGCAACGGTCGAAGCTTTTGCTGGCGTGTGGCAACGCATGGGCGAAAGCGGTCCGTTTTGGACAGGTCGCGACCACATGGCGATCATCCAAGAAGCACGTCAAAGTCTGGAATGTGAGCTTTGTCGACGTCGACTAGCCGCGCTCTCACCGAATGCGGTCGATGGGATGCACGATACCCTCACAGATCTGGCGCCGGTCGCGGTTGATGTCGTTCATCGTATTCGAAGCGATCCTGCACGAATGAGCAAGTCGGTGTTTGACGATGCGCTCGCGAACGGTATGACAGATAGTGAATATGTGGAACTCATCGGTGTCGTAGCGACGTCGGTCGTAATCGATACGTTACATCAGGGCTTAGGTTTACCTGTTCCTGGAACACTGACCGGTTCGGATGCCCCACCTACTGGGCAAAAGGAGCCGGAAGTGGTAGAGGATGGTGCGTGGTTACGCCTTGCACCACGGGATGGTGAACTGAACGAAGTCGGCATCCCACGACAGGCAAACATCATTCGGGCGATGGGACTCGTACCGTTAGTGATTCAACTGTTTTTTACAGTAATGCGTCAAGCGTATTACATTGCCAACCTTCCCATATCAATCTCAAGGAGCCAAGCTGAATTTATCGCGGCGCGTGTGTCCGCGTTAAACCAGTGTTTCTACTGAACGACGATGCACACCATGCTGCTCCGTGGGAGCGGCGAGTTTGAGCTTCAAGGCGTCATGGATACATCGATCGATTCTGGCGTTGAACATGGTCCACTACTCGGTCAATTGGTGGACGCAACGATTTCCCGTCGCTGGGATGACGTCGCAGAATTTAGAGAGCAGTGTGTTCGCACACTGGGCGTCCAGGAGACGGTCGATGCGATAGCTGTTGCCTCAGCATTCAACGGCATTACACGGATAGCAGATGCGACGGGCATTCCACTCGACTCCGGACCTGCAGAAGCTACCGAGTCCATGCGGTCAGAGCTTGCGATCGACGACTTTTCGTACAACGAGAAAACGCGCAAGTATGACCGCGTTGACGCATAGCCGAGCGCGCTTCCACCGGAAGGGTCTTCACTAAGCGATGCGCAGCGCCGCTTTCTTGGTGCTATGTCTTGCCTTGACAGGTTGTGCTCGAGGTCAGTCTGATGTGAACTCGGATGAGACTGACATTGCCACGTGTCCTCCGATCGATGTCTCGGTCAGTGATGCCCCGAACATTGCTTCGATTACAACCGCGGCCGATATCTGGCTGTCATCGCTTGACGAAGGCACGGCTCAGCAGGTTCGGTATTGCCTTGGCGATCAGGAGATGCACTCATGGACAAACGTTCCTGGTAGACGTTCGGGCGGGATTGAATTGCGTGAGTTGACCAAGGAGCAACAGCAACTGGCATGGAATCTGGTGGCTCGATTTATGAGTGAATCAGGTACGGCGAAGGCGAGGCTTATTGCGAATGAGATCACTCAAACCGCACGAGCGACACCACTTGGTTCCCACACGGTGGCGTTGTTTGGTGATCCAAGGCGGGACGGCTCTTGGGGATTTCAGGTCGATGGACATCATCTTGCCTTGAACTTCCTTGTTCACGAATCAGACATCATCCTGGCACCTGCTTTTCTGGGTGCCCAACCACTCAGCGTGAATGGTCAAGCTCCGTTAATCGACGAAGCGCGGTTAGGAAGAGCACTTATTCAAGCGTTCACTCAGGAAGAGCGCGATCTGGCAAAGCAGGACGCGTTGATCGGTCGTGATGTCATAGTCGGTTCGGGGCGCGGCCATCTAGACCGTGGACGGACGTATGACGTTTCTCAATTCGAAGGAATTGGCGTGCATATAGCGTCACTCTCACAACAATCGGCAAATGTCGTGAACAACCTTATCGACGAATATATCAACAACTTGGCAGAACCGTTTGCAGGTCGCGTGCGAGCGACCGTTGATGAATCGATTGACGAAGGCTTAGTGGTTTATGACACTCGCAACGAGGACATCTACTATCGAGTGTTCGTGCCGAACCGAATGCTAATCGAGTACAACGACGTGAGTTCCGATCACGTACACACAGTCTTTCGGTTACTCGGCGATGATCCATTTAGCGACTATGGTGCGTATGCGGCACGCGTAAGAGTTCCTAGAACGATTGCGGAGCACTACAGCACGTCACCGCACCATCAAATTGCACTCAATATGTCACAAACGAAGAAACGCATGGCGCGTTCGGAATAGGGGTTATAGTGAAGATAACTGGACTGGAGACGTTCGTCGTCGACGCGGGTTGGCGACCGTGGTCTTTCGTTGCAGTGCGCACCGACGAAGGTATTACCGGATACGGTGAATGTTCCGACGGAAGATTACCGTACAGTGTCGTCGGCACAGCCGAGGAACTTCAGACGATCTTAGTTGGTAAGGATCCCCGACCCATTGAGATGCGTTACTGGGATATGTATCGTGTCGCTCGGCAAAGCCCAGGAGGTATCGCCGCAAAGGCGATCGCTGGTATCGAACTAGCGCTATGGGACATCAAAGCCAAGGCGCTCGGTGTGCCAGTTTACGAGCTCGTTGGGGGACCGATGCGTACCCGGCAACGCGTTTATTGGTCACACTGCGGTAGTTCGCGTGCGGGTAATTGGGAGATTATTGGCGTACCACCACTGCGTACATGGAGCGACGTTACCGCTCTCGGTAAGGAAGTGGTTGAACGAGGCTTCACGGCACTCAAAACAAACATCATTTATCCAGGTGAGGAAGCGCGAACGTACCGGCCTGGATTTGGCGGTGGTGAAGGAACCACGGACGGTACGATCACCAATGCACTTCTCGAACACATTCGCACCCAAATTGGAACGTTTCGAGACGCGGTCGGTCCGCATGTGGATATCGCGTTGGATTTGAACTTTAACTTCAGAGTTGAAGCGGCAACAAGGATTTGTCGGGTACTCGAAGACCTCAACATGATGTGGGTTGAGATCGACATGTACGAACCTGAGGGATTACGAGAGATCCGCGATGCAGTACGCGTGCCTGTTTGTTCGGGCGAGAATCTGTTTACGACAAGGGAGTACCGAGGGTACTTTGAAGCACGTGCGATGGATGTTTGTATGGTGGATGTGCCGTGGAATGGGTATGCGAACTCGAAGCGCGTCGTCGAAATGGCAGAGACCTTTGAAGTCAACTGCGCGCCACACAACTACTACTCACACTTATCGACGCTACACTCACTACATTTATGTGCGGTTTCACCTAATGTCCGGATCTGCGAAATCGACATCGATGACGTCCCATGGAAAGATGATCTGATCACGGAACCACTCGAAATTGAAGAGGGAAGTGCCATCATTCCATCGCGTCCTGGATGGGGTGCTGATCTGAACGAAGAGGTTGCGAAAACACACGTCTGGGAGCGTGGTCGTCCACCAGGTTATTCATCTGGAACAACGTCGCGTCAATCGAGCTAATTCGTTAAACTTGGTGATGTGACGTCGCATCGCGGACTGTTGAATTAGTCTGAAAAGAGAACGCGATAAGGAGAATGATGCGACGAGATTAGAGTTTCGCTCAGACTAAGAAGACAAGATTAAGATGACTTAGAGGGTTGAAGAAATGGCGGGACGAAGCCTTAACAAAGTTCAGCTAATTGGTAATTTGGGGAGAGATCCGGAAATTCGCTACATGCAGAGCGGCAACTCGATGACGACGTTCAGCATCGCGACAGGTAAGACTTGGACGGATCAATCGACGAATCAACGAAGAGAGCGAACGGATTGGCACAACATCGTTTGTTGGGGTCGGCTCGCAGAGGTCGCGAGTCAGTACTTGCGGAAAGGCAGTCACGTTTACGTCGAAGGAGAGTTGCAAACTCGGCAGTTTGAGCGGGAAGGTCAGACGCATTACCGTACAGAAGTGAACTGTCGAGAGATGATCATGTTAGATCGGGCAGATGCGAGCGCTGGACCTGCTAATACCCAATACGACCGACCCGCGCCGACTGGCGGTCGAGGCGGGAATTTCGAACGTTCTCAATCCTCGCAACCTGCGTTTGGTGGTGGGGAGAGTTCGCAAGCGGACACGGAAGTCGGATCAGATCTCGACGACGACTTGCCTTTCTAGGATTCTTGCCGATAGCTAATGAACTCAACAAGGTTCTTGTCGGGGTCTCGCACGTAAACGCTAGTACCGACGCCGGCGCCGCCTAATCGTTCAACGGGGCCTTCGATCACTTCGATCTGAAGTTGCGTGATAGTTTCGAGCAATTCGCCGGTATCTGAATTCCAGACGAAACAGAAATCGCCGCATCCAGGTTCGGCGGTTGGTCCGCGAAGCGTGAATTTAGCATTCTGCCATAGATTCGGCGCATGGAAATTTAGCTTCTGCTCCGCCAGCGTTACTGTGTATAGATGAGGTGCGCTAGATGCATCCCAAGTAAATCCAAACGCCTCATAGAACCTTCGCATCGCGTCAATGTTGACGATCGGAATCGCCACGTGGTCGATTGATCCTACAGCCAAATCATCAGTCCGAGTAAAACACCAATTACCAGTCGGTATGCGACGAAAGGCCACATCCCAACTCTTTCGATGATCTTTAAAAAGAAATCGATGCACAAGTATGCGCTCAATGCCGCGACAGTGAACCCAATACCGAATCGCAGGATGTCAAATGATGCGTCGAGTCGGCTCAGGTCATAAATAGTGAGTGCAAATGCGCCGAGAATTACGGGGATGGCTAACAGAAACGAGAATGTTGCAGCCTGTGTTCTACCCAGACCGAACAATAACGCCGCGGTGATAGTGACACCTGAACGCGACGTACCAGGAATCAGCGCAAAGATTTGTGCGCAACCGATCCCCAATGCAACTAGATAACTGGGATTCGTATCGTCGAAAATGTGGCCGTTTCTACGAAGGCGATGAGTTCGCCAATCCGCGATTCCTAGTAGCAAACCAAAGAAAACGGTCGCGAAAACGATAATCGACAGGTCTCGCATTACGATCGCGACAATGTCGCGGAACAGGAATCCTGCGATAAGGACCGGAATGGTTGCGATGACTAGCTTCGCTGTGAGATCGAGTTCCTCGTTAGACCGACGTTGTCTAAGACCTTCGATCGTTCCGATCGTGAGTGCAATTAATCGACGTCGGAAGTACAGGAGAACTGCAACTAATGAACCGGCGTGTACCGCCACATCGAAATGAAGTCCTTGATCCTTCCAACCAAACAGCAGCGACGGAAATTGAATGTGCGCGGAACTTGAAATTGGTAAGAATTCAGTTATGCCCTGGATAAGCGCAATGCAGATCGCCTGCAGCGTTTCCACGAAATTAGGTAGCTTTGGGATGGAGAGTCCCGATTCTATCGTTTATTAGAGACCCAATCATGCTCGCTTCCCTGACGATACCTCTATTCCCGCTTTCGACAGTTCTATTCCGCGGTGGTTACTTACCGTTGCACATTTTCGAACCTCGCTATGTTCGAATGATCAAGGAATGTCGAGAGGCCGATATTGGATTCGGTGTCGTCCTAATAAAAGAAGGCAAGGAAGTGCACGATGGCGGCGAAAACGACATGCCTGCAATTCACACTGTCGGGACGTTGGCGGAAATAGTGGAAGTCGAGGAGTTGCCTGAAAACCGACTGGCCGTAATGTCTATCGGAGGCGCGAAATTCAAAGTGGGTGCAACATGGGAAGAACCAGACCACCTTATGATGGGTGAAGTTACCTTTGTCCCGGACGAGCCGACACGCCAGGTGCGTGACGAAGACTCTGATTTGGTCGCATTGCTTGAATACTTCATTGATGCACGTGAGATTCCGAGCGCAGTTCGCAAGCAGATCGACTTGCGTGACGAACGTGACCTGAGTCTAAGGCTCGCCGATTTGTTACCTATCCATAGCGAAGATAAACAGAAGCTGCTTCAGATGGACTCACCACGTGTGCGATTAACGACTATTCGGCAATGGAGTGACCTTTAGTCTGATCCAGTACGAGATAGAAGTCGCTGGAGTGAATACTCTGTCAGTGTACGGCCGAAGATTTTCTTGATCGTAATAACTGATCGGTAGCAACGATAGTGGTCGCGTGACGGTGTGTAGGGAACGTCGGCATGTACGTGAAGTCGGGATCTGCTAAGAACTTGCGACGTAAGTCAAGCATCTCTTGCCAAGTTGCGCGTAACCCGTGAGGTGCGGTGGGTAGATCATGCTCAATTGCACGACGAAGTTTGGGGAGATCGTAATACGATACAGCAGGATTCATGTGGTGGTTAAGGTGGTACTGCGTGATCCAGTGTACGTAAAACGTGGCGTGATGTTAAGTGGTTTTCGCCACGATTAACGAACCGGATTTCGGGGATATACGGCGCTACTTGATCCCCGGCGTAAAACGACCGTTTTTCGCCGGATGGTAAGTACTACACTAGTCGTACGTACGCAATGTTGGATATCCATGCTTGTAGTCGTCGACAGTTGCGATATGGCGCAGGGGAAGCTAGAATGAGCGGTTTTGGGATGCGAAGGTGTAAAGCACGACGAACAATCATTAGAACTTAGGACGTTTTACGGTGAAAAACTAATGTCAACGGTTGAAGGTTCCGTAATCGATATATTTGGGAATTACATACCAAAGTGGCGAAGGGCTTTTTTATGAAAAACGCCCTGCCACAAGAGGTATACGACGAACGTAAAGAACGAAGGTGGCGAGGGCGTTCTGGGTTATTTGCTGCGTTTGCGGGGTCTTAGAACGGCTTGTGCGAGTTGCTCTGGGGTTGTGTTAATCCGCAGGTCTTTTTGATCTTGAACGACCGTTTTGATCGTCTTACCGAGAATGGCTTCAACACGTTGTTGGGGTTGCTTGCGTTGATCTTTGGTCATGTAGTTAGTCCCTTTACAGCGTCAAATTGGTAAGTTTGTCATACCGAATTTTAGCAAAAATACTCTCCTTTCGATGGATCTATTGTGAAGGAGATCATACATCATGTCTAATTGGGACGAGATTAAGAAGCAAATGGAAGAGGACCTTAAAGCAGCGCGTGACGAGCTGGCAAACCTATCTTCCGACGAGTCGAATAAAGAGCGACGTAACCAACTCGAAATAGAGATCGCCTTGCTTGCAGGTTATCTAGCCAAACTGAACGCGAACTATCAAGGCACACGTACCGGCGACTAGTGCTCGCGTATGAACTGCGCTAGCAGTTCGTCGTAACTCCTTTCTAGCGTTGCTTTCGCGTCCATCTCGTCATAACGCGCTGATGGACGCGACGATCGTATATTGCGCGGATAGAGCCACCCGTCGGCGATCGTGTTGAAGGTGTCGATGTCGGTATAGCGCAGTTCACCGTAGACGAACGGCCACGAGCCAGCACGCTGATAGAACGCAGCTGTCATCTCAGCAAAGAACTCTTCATCGTTACGCATTGAGTAGGCTTCGACGGTTCGACCCGCGCTCGATAGTACCGTGTCGTACTTACCGCTGTCCTTTGCTCTTTCGTATGATCGCTCAATATCCCGATTGTCAAACCCGTTCGGTATGACGTGGAAGTGCCATGCGTGAGCGAGCTCGTGTATGAGCGCATTGTTGCAACACCACGTACTGGTGAGCAGCCAATCAATATCCGTGAATCCAACGGCGAATTCCTTATCAGGATTCGAGTTATTGCGTTCTAGGTAGGAAGCAGAACCGAAGAAGCAAGCTGCTCCGCACGGCGGGTCTTCGATACCAGCTTCCGAATCGTCAATCCATATGACCACATCGAGCAGTGGATACCAGTCCTGTGGCTTGCCTACGAGCTGAAATACGGTGTCAATGGTCTCGGCTGCACTGTAAATCTGCGATCTGAGTATCCACAATGCTTTGTCCATCTCTTCGGGACGTTCGTATTGTGCTTTCTGACTGACCATGACGGTGAATCCGCCGATGTTCAGAACGTCATAGTCTTCGGTCGGTTCGTATTCCTCGTTCGATGCATTGCTGGCGTTGCTCAGCTCGTAGGTATCGGCTTGAATACTGGTAGAGAATAGCGCCAGCGCGACGGCGATGGCTACGGTCGTATTCCTCATGTGCCACCTCGCGTGGTTTTCCCCGACAACGAAGGTGTCGGGCCGCATAAACCACATGAGGAATTGGAATTCCCTGCTTATTTACCCAGCGCTGGGAGCGACCCTTTGCCTTATCGGGTTGTTGCATTCAGCAGGCAACCCGACATAACGGGTGTCCTGCATGTGGCTTATGGTGTCTATTGTAAGAACTTCTTACATCACGATTAAAATTGGAACCTGACGCTTACAAGGTACTAATGATGTCGGATTCCGACACTTCTACGCCTCGACTTCAAGACATCGCTAGGCGTTTGCTAGACATCGATGATCTCACTGTGGAAATCACTCCCTTTGCGAGTGAAAAGGGTGGGTTTGAGTCGGTTGATGTGCGTGTTTACAGACCAGAAAACCGCGACGCGTTTGATCGTATAGCGAAAGAGATTTGTTAGAAAGGCGGAGCACCCGAGCGGTTGGTACGGCGAACAGGAAGTTTCGGCTTCCCCATGATTGTTCACCCTTCCATTTATCCGCAACCCTCACCGAATCATGCGGTGTCGACTGCGGGACGTGATGACGGTGCTCCGTTTTCTATTATGGCACAATCGAATATCGAAGACGAGATCGCCAAAGATGTGAATCGGCTCATTAGCTTTTTACGGACGCGATCAAATCGGGATAAGTTGCCCGACAAGGATTTTGAGATCGCGACGTCGTTGATTACACAATGGGAGTGGAATTACAAGAAGATCACTGGTGTTGAATTACGCCAATTCCGCACAAGAGTCAAAACGCTGGTCGATCAGATCAAGACATGAATTGGCGTGACTTTCTGGCGGGTGTCGTGGTCGCTGCTCTGTTTATCGGAGGTGTCTTGGTGGGAATTTGGTTGATGATCTAACGCCTGTGGGCAGGGCGCTTGCTCTCGCTCCGTTTATACGCCACTTTGCATGGCTGAGCGCCCTGCCTTTCTTACGGGTCTCGGATTAGCGGTCTAAGACCCTTTCGCAACCACATGAGGTGAAACATGACTATTTCGGATGATGGCGAGCCTTCCCCAACTGAAATCGAACTCAGACGATTCGACAAATTCATCGCCTACGTCAAGATGAATCAGCTGATGCATCCTGCTCTTTCTGAGTTTCTTCGGATGGTGATCGAGGATGTAGAACAATTGCCAATTCCCGCAATATTCGGCCTCGCAAAGAGAGCTGATCTTGTAAAGTATTTAACAGCTCTTCGTAACGCAATCGACGCTCAAGCGGCAATCGATCAACGGACTCTTGATGAGGTTGCTCCTGATCAACCGGAGACATAGCGCACCTATGCTATGATTATCGAAGCATGGGAATGCTGAGTTGTTATAAAGGCGCAAGCGTCATCGTCCTTGCGCCTTTTCTATTTTAGGGGATAAAGAACGCAGACGTAATCTCTTGTGCTTCTGCGGAGACTACCCCAAGTGCGTGTCCCCTTGACTTCCGCAGATGAGTAGCCCCAACTCTGACACTTCTTGTCAGCGTCCTCATTAGCGTTTGTCCAGTGGTATTCGTCCGGGTCGCCGTGTCGCAGCTCCATCGTTACGATTCCAATTGTTCGCCATGAATTAGTCATCGTGTGTTTTGGTAGACGAGATGTCTTGGCCGTCGTATCAATCTTGTTTGAATCAATTGGTCCGCAGGAGGCGATCAGAGCGATCAGGGCAAGGGGCGCAAAATAGCGTAATTTCATGCTGCTAACTTCGTGATGAGGTATTCCATACCACGACCGCCTTTGATACGGTTGCACGAACCACATAGCAGCTGAAGATTGCCAATGTGGTCGATGCCACCTTGCTTACGTGCTGTGATGTGATCGACTTCGAGGTGGCGCTTCTCGAAGTGTGTCCCACACCCGTTGCAGTCGCCACCTTGTTCGCCGTAGAGTGCGTTCTTAATCGCGAGCGATGTGTAGGGAGGTAGATCTTCCAGGTCGTCACGCGCGGGTATATCGCTACGAGCAATGACGTTAGGATAGAAGCCCTGATCGTCTTCAATCCGACGTGCGACGAGCTTGACTGCCAACTCGCTGATGTCTATGCCTATCCACTGGCGTTCGAGTCGATCTGCTGATACGAGTGTTGTGGCACAACCGCAGAACGCGTCAAATACGACATCCCCATCGTTGCTACTCGCCTTGATGATTCGATCTAGGAGTGCGAGAGGCTTCTGTGTAGGATAGCCCGTTTCTTCGCCCTTCGTGCCGGGAAACCATCCGCGACGACTCGACAACTGCATGATGTCGGACCACACGGTTGAGAGTGGCATACCCTTGCTCTCATCGAGATACTGACGAATGATCTCGCCTTTGCGACTGCGTGTTCTATACGCTCGGCCGTTCTCGTCGATGTGTCTGAACCACTGATTGATGTACTTATCGCTGTACGGCGTGTATTGTCGGTTGTAGACATGCTTGCCGTAATTACCCGCATAGACCAACAAACAGTCGTGTACTTTGACTGGCTTCCCCCCCCCCCCCGCGCGTCCACCTGAAGGTGTGCCGTAATTCCAGATGATCTCGTTGATGAAGTTCGAGCGACCAAAGATTGCGTCCATGACGAGTTTGAGATAGTGGCTGGCAAACTGATTGCAGTGGAGATAAATCGAGCCAGTCGGCTTGAGCAGTCGCTTCATTTCGATTAGCCGAACCGCCATGTAGATCATGTAGGACTTGTCGGACTTACGCATGGAAGCATGTATGACCTTCGCGAGTTGCGGGTGCTTGGCTTCAATGAGATCGACCCATGCGATGTCGATGTCGGATAGCGACCATGTGTCCTTGAACGCAGCGCCAGCGGCTTCACTCCCGATCGGCGCTGCATAGTCGTGATTGGAGTTGAATGGCGGGTCAAGGTAGATAAGATCGACACACTCCGAGTTCATGCCTCGCATGATGGGTAGGTTGTCGCCCGTCCAAATGGTCTGGTTCTGCCAATTCGGTGTTCCCATGTTAGCTGCCTCAATATGAGAACGCCCCAGCGAGTGTGGGGCGTTATCGATGTTGCTAGGGACGGATTCTAGCGTATTTAGAGAATGAGGCTAAAGAGCAACCTGACGACGAGTGGGACACCGCCCCAGATCGCAATGAACATCAACGTGATAACGATGGTCTCTTTGTAGTTCATGGCTACGCAACCAGCTGGTGATACTTGAGGCGCTTGTCGAGCATACCGTGAGCGATTAGCTCCATCTGTGTCTCGGTGTCGTTCGGTCGTGCATTGTGGCGACCTGCGAACTCCACGACGTAGCGGTTCAGGT
>JAPOVY010000079.1 GCA_026707905.1 Gammaproteobacteria bacterium
AACCAATATATAGCAGAATACCACCAATATACTCGGATAAAGCAACTAACGCATCACTTACGACGGGTAGTGGCATCCCCATGCTTTCGAACCACGAAACCGTGTTGTCAAATCCGACGAGTTTCGTATAGCCAGCCTGAAGCATGACGGGTGTCAAGTAAAGACGAGCTAATAACGGGGGAACGCCATCGATAGGTTTTAGATAACCGAGTAACTGAACCCACAATGCACCGATTTTTTGGATCATGGCTTACGCGTCCTTAATCCCGTCGAACGAACGTTGGTGCAAGTGGTAGCTACGGTTGGACTTGAACCAACGACCCTAGCATTATGAATGCTATGCTCTAACCAGCTGAGCTACGTAGCCACCGCGCGGAGCGAATTATCGACACTTCAAGCACTGGGTGACTGTGTCTGAGCTCGATTTATTTCCACAGTTTCCTGCATTCCGTCCCACTCGCTCCAGTGGTCGCAGAGCTTTTCAATAGCAACGTTCCACGGGTTGTAACCAATTGGATATTCATGGAAGCCACCGAGCCATTCCCGATCGGGATGATCGCTGTCTCCGAGTACCTTTACTCCGCCAGGCCGATGGCGTCGGATTCGAAAATACACGTTCATACGCGGATCGGACCATTCATTGCGCGAACCCCCGTGTGGACACGCGTGGAGGGCGATCACGACGTCGCCAACATCTAATAGGATTGGTGACGGATTAATGAATTCATAGCCTTTGTACTCAGTTGCATCTCTGAGTGCCAAGTCACGTATCGGGTAAGGCAATGGTGTCATCGACACACCACCATTCGCTTGCTGAGTCAGTCGCGGCCAGCCTTCACCTTCGGGTCCGACGACACCACCAGAATCTCGTTGTAGACGGAAAAATGCTTCAACGTCTTCGTGAACGCCCTTCAACAGACATAGATTGCCTCGACCGAAACGGGTTTGGTCATTCAATGCGATCCCAACGAACGCAGTGAAGCTACCGAGCGAGAGCGTACATTCAGGATTTTGGAACAAAGGCGTCATGTTCCCACCCATGACGGTCGCATCGCCAGCGCCGAAATGCTCCGTACGAGGGCTGTTCAGATCGTCGATTTCATCAGCTGTAGCGGGTAGTCGTCCGGACCAAAGTCCGTCCAAGTGGGGATGCCATCCATAGTTAGGCGTATCACTCTTCTCGTTTGGGTAGAGAATTGCGGCAAATCCCCTTTCGGGCGGGTCGTATGGACCCATCGTGTTACGCAGGATATCGCCAAGGATGCTCTGATTGACGAGATCCGGTAGAGCAGAAGAGGTCGATATATCGTGGTACGACCGACGTATACCGTTCTTGCCAGCGAACATATGAATGGTTCGTCGCGCTTCGAAGGTCAGCGATTCAGGCACTACGTCACGCAGAACGATGAATCCGTGGTCGTAGAGTGTCTGCTTCTCGTCTGACGTTAGTTCAGGGTTTATTCGCATGGTGGGTTCGTTTCGTGAAACAGATAGGCGTTTGAGAAAAGTAGACTGCCATCAAGGCATATACGGCGTAGGACTCGGTCCAAGCTGTGTCTTGAGATGCTCTTGGGCGAGTTCAACGAATTCACACATGAACGGTCGCGTGTCGCGCGGATCGATGATTTCCTCGATGTTGAAGGCTTCGGCCGTCTTGAAAGGGGAAGAGAGTGCTTCGAGTTTCTCTTCAATCTCCTGTTGTTTGGATTCCGGATTGTCTGACTCTGCGATGACGCGTCGATATGCAGCAGATACGCCACCGGCGATGTGCATTGACCCCCAATGTGCAGATGGCCATGCGACACGTTTGAACATACCACCGGGTCGGTCGTGACACTGACCGGCAACACCGTAGAGCTGTCGAATGATCACGGACATCCAAGGCATTCGTGTTCGTAACGTAGCACAAATCATCTTGGCACCGGCACGTACGATGCCTAATGACTGTTGCTCGGGACCGACCATAAAACCTGGTTCGTCGGCCAGATAGAGCATCGGCAAATGAAACGTATCACACAGCTGAAGGAATCGAATGACTTTTACACCTGCGGCGACGTCCATCGAACCGCCAATTCGGTTCGGGTTGTTGATCATGACTCCTACGGGATAGCCGTGCATTCTGGCCAACCCAACGATCCTCGAACGACCGTAATGTGGCGTTATTTCGAAGAACGAATCCTCGTCTAACACGGCGTTTAGGATTCGTCGCGGGTTATAAGTTCGTCGTTTCTCGCGCGGAATTAGTGAAAGGAGCTCCTCATCACGTCGATTCGGATCATCGCCCGTATCGCCGCGCGGCGGCATCTGCCAAACGTTTGACGGCAGATAACTGAGAAATTGCCTAATCATCTCGAACGCGTCTTCCTCTGAATCAGCCAGGTTGTCGACAGCTCCGCTTTCGAAGACTTGCGTTCGATCATCGCCGAGCTCTTCCTTCGAGATATCAATCCCTAGCGCCGCCTTGACCACGGGCGGACCGCCAGGGAATAGCTGACTTATGCCTTTGACCATCACATTGAAGTGTGCGAGGCAAGCATCAACGGCTGGTAAACCGGCTACAGAGCCAAGAATGGCTCCCACAACAGGTACTTCGCAAAGTAGCTTCTCAATTCCGTGCGTAACGGGGTTCGTAGGTATATACGTACGCCCGATTTGCTCGAATGTTCTTACGCTACCACCGGTAGCATCTAGTAAACGGATGAAAGGTAGTTTCCATTCCGCGGCCATCGTCTGAGCGTGACCACCTTTATTACCAATCGAGCCGTCGGCTGAACCTCCGCGTACGGTGAAATCACCAGCCGTTACGACTGCTGTGCGTCCATCGATCTTGGCAGTTCCAATCACCATATTCGACGGCCGAACATGAACGAGTTTGTTGCCTTCGTAGGTCGCTGCACCGGCCAGTTGACCTATTTCGTTGAACTCGTTATCGTCAGCGATTAAGCGAATCCGCTCTCTTACGGTGAGCTTACCTCGACGGCGCTGTTCGGCGATTCCAGCTTCGCCACCCATTTCTTCAGAAAACGCTTTCCGACGTTCAAGTTCTTCAACTTCAGGTTGCCAAACCACCTGTGGTCTCCTCCGTAAATCCTTGGTTTCGGTCCATTGCGGACCGAGACAGGCTCATCAATTTTCAGCTTGCGATATTCTCGAATTAAACCGTATGAACGGTACTTCATTTCAGGTGTGTGAAGTTTTAGATATTGACTAGCCACTTCAGGACTGACGAGACTTTTCTCCCAACGCTATCGCGGTTGTCCCAACTCAATGACTATTTACGATACGGGAAGTTACGCGCAGTACTTCGAATCAAGTGCTTTGCGAGCGATTCGACGGAAGCCCAGTGCGAGCCTTGCTGCATGAAGTCATAGTTCCAGATCAACTTACCTTGGCCGCCTTCATGGATTGAGGTATTGACGTGGACTTCGTTCGTACTGCCGGGGATTTTGAAGAAGTGCAAAGAAGCGATCGACTCCAACGTACCCATCGGTTTGGTAAGCACCATTTCACCGGAAATCACCGCATCCACCTTCAAAGCGTCACAGATCTCTGATTTCGTCATTGTGGATAAGAGTTTTTGTGTATTGCCGCTGACGGCCTTTCGGGTCAACAACGTGTTCGTCTCGCTGATGTCCTGAAATTCAACTGTGAAGCTACCGCGTTGCTGTCCTTGTAGATACTGTGTGTAAAGCGCTCTTTGGAAGGATGCTGCTTGTTCGCTCGCCATCTGGTTTATTTGCTGTTGCGACACGCTCCA
The DNA here is from genome assembly GCA_026707905.1 of Gammaproteobacteria bacterium. Taxonomy (GTDB): domain Bacteria; phylum Pseudomonadota; class Gammaproteobacteria; order Pseudomonadales; family Azotimanducaceae; genus Bin55. The sequence continues at coordinate 3,758 of JAPOVY010000079.1, forward strand.
TCGACGCTCAGGATTGATCGATACGTCAAACGGCAAAATCGCGACCGTCTTGTGCCGCGCTTGGTAGTCTGAAAAGTCTGGCGCCGTATAGACCGTTGCACAGCTTGCCAAAAACGGCAAAAACAATACGAAAACGGCTCGAATAACTTGGTAATTAGCAGAGTGTGACATTGACTTACCCGTGGAGTATTGGCGCTTCGGTTTTCTCTTTGACATGACAGAAGCCAGGAGATCACCGCACTGGACCGAACAAGCAAAAGGTAGAGACGAACTTTCCCCGGAGGTTCGCTAACCACAAGTTAAAAGCCGTAGACGTCAATGGCCGACCGACGATTAACGCAAAATAGTGGTTAAGAGATCCGCTGGTCGGTAAAAACTAGCTGCTGATTAGCTTCTACTTGCTGTTTCGAGTCAGTAACAGACGTCTGCGACAACGAATCCGAGGTCCTGAACTCTTTCCCTCGCATCCCTACACCTGTCGAGTAATTCTGGTACGCGTAATTCATTCGTTCTGCGTCGATCGCGTTCGTTTTCGATTTCTCGTCTCGCCCAACGAATCTCATTTCTGATTTCGCTCTGCTGCTTGTCAGTCAAACTGGTGTCTTCCAGATCGACATATAGGCGATCAATCTGCCTTTCAATGTTCTGAATTTTTTGGGTACTTGAGCGTACGATTGATTGGGCGACTTGGACGTTGTTAACCGCAGTCCACATCAATCGTCCAGGTTGATAACCACTTAGAAAATCGCGCTCAACACTATCGGGACACGAATTTTGGTAACGGTCGCCGTCCATTCCGACACTGAATCCGTTAGCCCGAGTGCAGTAACGCTTAGCGCCTTGTTGACGCCCTTCCTCGTAGGTGGCACGGTCCACTTGTACGGAGTATTTCGCACACATGCTCTGATACTCGTTGACCTTACCCGCAGGAGACCCTTCTGCACCATCCATCACCCCCCTTGCATGCCAGCTCATGTAGAGGCATTCCTCTTCTGAGAGTTGTGAACATGCCGTCAGTGTGACGAAGCAGAGACCAGAGAGAAGAAAGAAATAACCGTTACGCATACTTTTAGTCAGCTTTGTGTACTCGGTAGTGGGATTTCGAGATTTCTGGACGGTATGTTCGTTAAGGATGCGAGTGTCGTTCTGAACTCGTTTGTCGAATGCCATGGTTACCGTTGGAACAGAAGGATAGTCGTTTTTTTTCGTGGTGACTCGCGTTTGTTGTAGGAACTCGATCACGGCGTATAAGGATTGAATTTTGACCCAAGTGGCCCTTTTTAGGGAATTAATCAGCAAAGTCACAATTTCGACTATCGGCGTGAATAGTGAAAACACTTGGTAAGAACGACCTCGAAGGCATGAAGCTATTGAGGTAGTGGATATGTTCTAGGATGAAGATTCTTCCTTGAGATGCATCTAGCCGATCCGTTGACCGGATGGTCTGTACTGTCCTGAATGTGGTCCGCATGATGTTCACTGCAACATCAAGCATAAAACCATGTCCCTCAAGTGTCGCAAGCATAAAGGACGTCCGATTTTCTCGGTCAAGAATGGAACCGTGATGGAAGGTACCAAGATGGCGGTCCATCATACGGCTAGCTCAGTTTCCCGAACTCATCCCTCCTTGGGGAAGCGGAAATGTCTTCATATCGGCGTGATAGTAGTCGATGCGTTCCTGCAGGGCACCGTTGTAGCGCAAGCCTTGCTGCGCCAGGAACTCGATGAGGTCCCGATACGTATGGGCGTTGCGCTTGGCACGGTAGGTATACGTAATCACGGTCGAAGCGTAATCTGGAATAAGCAAACTCGACATCGAAATCGTTCCGTCGACGATACAAAAGGCGGGTTTAATAGCGAAATTAGATTAACGGCATAGGTGGCGTTTTAGCCGCTTGCACCTTGAAAATGCATGTGATTACATAAGTGAAGGTATGGACTCGCCCTCGATGAGGCATCGCCTGAATTCAACACGTTAGACGACGCATCGTTCTTCTGTGTTGTGATCGAATTCCTTAGGATTTTCTACGAATCCTTTTAATATCCAAGATAGTGCGAACAACCACACCATGAGTGCCTGAAGATAGAAAATAAATGGAGTTCCCTTGCTCCATTTAGTTACAACCAGAACCGCGAGTAGCGCTACTAGCAATAGTAGGAAATCGCCCAGCCTTCTAAACACAGTGCTTAACCGTTCGTTTACTGTTCGAGAGAAGAGAAACCGCGAATGAAGCGCCGCTCCTATGAAGAATGTCGTTGCAGCCGGGTAATGCAACCATCGTGAAGCAAACAGAGTTGTCGACTCGAAGCAGTCCGTCGGTGCTAGGCATACCTTAGTCGGAATAAGTGCGAGACAGATAACAGAGATTCCACAGATTGTGCTAAGTACTGTTTCGGTTCTATTTCCACGATAGATGATTAATAGCGTCCCAATCGCAATCAGGAAAGCGACAAACACAGGTCTCGCTGGCGTGTAGTAATACGCACTAAGTGAATGAGGAACTTCAAGATCTCTAGCGGATACGACGAGTAACAACACAATCGGAAAGGCTAGTGCGAGGCCCCCGATAAATCTCTGAATCCCTATTTCGGTCAAAGGCGTTAATCGCTTGAGGGATTTTTTAGTGGAAGACCGACGCCACCATGTACGCATTCGTGTTCGTACACAGCCGTCGCACGAATTTCGTGAGTGCTATCGACGATCGCGTTCAGTCCCTTCTCCTTGGTCTAATGCATAAATACGATGTGCACTCGTGAAGTACGTTTTCTTCCTAAACGTACAGTCGTCTTTCGTTGCGCGGAACGCCACCTTCATCCTGTAAGTGGGCTCGATTCTTCGTACTCTTCGCTTTGGATGAATCCTCTCCAGTCAGGCACCTCTTCAACCAGGAGTAAGATGATCAGGTCGAATTGCAATGTCGCTCTCGGTCGCGTTTTGGCTCAACTGAATTACGATGGATCATTTACTCTCTATTGGTGCGATGACATCCATATTCGCTCAGTCGACTAAGAATAACCTTAAAAAACAATAAGTTATCCCCAATTTTGGGGACGTAGTAAGTCGGATAGTGAGTTAGTTTTCCGCTGACCCTTTGGCGTAACGCTTCAAACTCGCCAATCGCTTTTCGCTCCATCGCGTGATTGAGCCGCAGAGAAAGAACAAGGTACGAGCGAGGTTTGTAAACCGAGTTCTGTGCGGTACTACGGAGTGCCGAAGCACCTTTGAAAACAGTGAACGAAGCGATTTATGTGTGCGTGAAAGGTGCGAAGCCGGAAAAGCTATACATGTCACGGCGATGTGGTTGGAACGTGTCGGTCTAGGTGAAGAGGAGGGTCATTAACGACTTAGAGTTGAATCTGATGAATCGTTGATCGTATACATCTTTATGAAATTTTCCCGGGGACACCTGTCTAACCTCTCATGAACAGTAAATACTCTTTGTGTTCCGATGTTTTCATCGGCTTAAAACCACGGGCGCTATGGAGTCGTTCGCGTCCTTAACCGATCTTGCGAATCTGGTGAAGTTTCGATTTTGGCGCTGTACGGTGTCGGTGAAGCGTTCGGACCCATCTCGTTGGCAATCGATGCTGGAGAGACCGTTTTCATAAACACGGACGATCTGGAACGAGACAACACGGAAGAGACGATTCCATGAACTTTGGGTTGTGTCTGCACGACCAAAACGATACATAATTCAACCACTCACAAATTAGAGGTACTGGAAGCAAAACGATGGCACTAACTGGTTTAGCTCACGTCTCTGGACAACAGGCTATTGAAATCAATGGGGTGTTGCGAAACACCTATCTGATGCTTGGCTTGTCGATCGGGTTCGCCGCATTCGTCTCCTTTGTCGCGATGGCGATGGGGATTGGCATGATGAATATTTTCATCTACTTGATTGGGTTCTTCGGCCTTTCTTTCGCAGTTCAGAAAACTGCAGACTCCGTTTGGGGATTGGTTTGGTCCTTCGTGTTTGCAGGATTCTTGGGACTCGCGGTCGCCCCTATCCTTGGTTACTACCTAGCAGTGCATCCGTGGCTGGTCGTGCAAGCCTTTGCTCTAACATCAGCGGCGTTTTTTGCGCTCTCTGCTTATACGATCGTGCGAAGGACGGACTTCAGTTGGCTCGGTAGTTTTCTCACAGTTTCTTTCTTCGTCGTGCTTGGGATCATCGCGTTGAGCTTCTTCATCAGTATGTCGCCATTCGTGATGTTGATTTCGATGTTCATGATCGTGGTAGCCTGTGCATTGATCCTCTATCAAACCAGTGCGATCGTATTAGGTGGTGAACGTAACTACATCGTGGCGGCTAACCAACTCTTCGTAAGTTTCTACATTTTGTTCCTAAACATCCTTTCTTTACTTGGCATATTTGGCGGTGACGATTAATCTGCAGCGCCGCTTGCGACTAAGATCTTACTAACAATCCTCATAGACGATACGGTTAGCCAACATGAGTTAAACGGTTACGTAATCGTGGCCGTTTTCTTATCTTGATACCTAGGAAGTTAGGCGACGATATGCGAATTGCAGGGCGTCTGGCAGTTCTTCTGTATCTTCAATGACCCAGTACTGCTCGTCGCGACACATGCGTCGCAGATAGTCGTGACCCGACACGTCCACCGTAATACAGAATAGCTGAATTCCTTTTTCATGCGCCTCTTGGATTGCTTTTGCGGAATCTTGGATACCGTATTCATGATCGCTGCGGTCCGGGCCGTAATCGCTGTCTTGCGGAAAACCATCGCTGATCACCAACAACACTTTCAACGCGCTCCCCGTTGCGAGGAGCTTGTGAGTCGCATGTCGTATTGCTGGACCCATACGGGTCGAACGTAGCGGTTTCATGGCAGCGATCGCGTTGATGGCTTGTCGATTAAGTGATTCGTTGAACTCCTTGGCGACGTGAACTTCGACGCGATCATGTCCATATCCCGAAAAGCCGTACACACTGTAGAGATCGCCGAGATTCTCAAGCGCTGTCGCTAGCAGTAATACGGATTCCTTTTGAACGTCGATGATTTTTCGCGGCGTTTCAGCTTCGGCTTGGTCCGGGTCGAAGTTGATCGCACCGTGAAGATATGGGTCGTCGAACGGGTCCTCCTCATCTTCAGACATACGTCGTGGATCAGGTTGCACAATAGGGTCGTCTGTCGACGCGGATAGATCGACGAGTAAACATGCTGCCACATCGCGCTGTTTCTTTTCCACTCGAACGTACACGTGCTCGGTTGGCGTCAATCCTGCATGGCGGTCTGCGCGAGCTTCAACGATAGCGTTTATGTCCAAGTCTTCGCCGTCCAAGCTCCTCGGTACACGACGCATGCCGACAGGTTTGAGTTGCTCAAATCGCTTTCTAACGGCAGGTATTAGAGGCTGGATGCACCCTAGGAGTTCGTTAGCGGATTCTTGTTGAACAGGATTTTCGCGTATCTCGTAAACGGAGCACCATGCTTTTCGCCATCGTTGGTTCAAGTAATCCCACTCGTCGTAGCGAAACTGCGGACTGCCTACGATTTGCTGGCGGTCGTAAGCGGATAGGTGCGATTTCTCCATATCGATGCGACGTTTAAGTTGATCGCGCTCTTGCTTGAGGTCAACGTCCGCTTCACGAATTGAGCCGTCGACTGCGTCATCAGCGGTAGTCTGCTTTGTTTCTAGATCCTCATCAAAGGACATCGCTAGGAGTTGTGAGTCAGTGTCGTGCAGTTCCTCTTGCCATTCCTCGAGGCGCGCTGCACGTTGCAGGGTGGGCAACTCCACCATTTCCTCCAATTCGTCTCCTGACACGCTTGCTCGGTCTGCTAGGAGATGGGCGCAAAACGCTTGGTAGCAATTTACCGTCGCTTGTGCTGATGAATAGACAGTTGCATGCTTTTCAAAAATAGGTGAGACGAGGTCTTGGTAGGAAGAGGGCACTTGATCGGGTCGCAGTAATGCAAACTCCAGATCCATCAAGTCTCCAAGCGGTGACTGATCGTGAACGGTTCGAGTGTTCTCGCGGTAGTTTCGGTAATGGTGTCGCAAACGACTCGCGCCTGGAAATTCAGAGACTATTAGGTTGGCGGTTCTGGTTTCTTCCAAGACATAAAACACATAGCTCGCCAACTCCGGTAATGCGAAGTGTTGATAAAAGAGCTCTAGATCCTGTAAGCGATGCATTGCTGGCATAGGTTGTAATGCCAGATAGTCGATAAGGGATCGAGCGACCCCGATGGAAAAGGACAGTGTGTCGTAGCGACGGAATCCGAGTTGCTGCATAACGAGCCATCGGTAGGCATCTTGGTTGGAACTAGATTCATCGAAATAGTCGAATTCAGTGGGTAAATACAACTCGCATAAATCGGAACTTCTGATCGAACGTTGCTGCTCGGTACTATGAAAAATCGGGATGCGATTCGATAACCCCTGAGTAAAAAGAGCGAGGGGACGTTCGACCTCACTTAGAAGTGTCAAGGCCAGACGACGTCGACGATGTCGGAGATTGCCTTTTGCACTTCAGCGTCGTCCGACAGAGCATGTACCAACGCCGCGTTAGCGGCGCGTCGGGGTGCAATACCTTGGCGCATGAGTGACCCTGTATAGACGAGTAAGCGTGTACTAACGCCTTCTTCGAAGCCATGCTCTCTCAGATTTCGTATATGTACCCCAACTTTGGCAAGCGTCCGTGCGTTTTTCTCGTCGATGCCACTTTCAACGCGGATGATCTCCCTTTCACGTTCTTCGGTGGGGTAGTCGAATTGGAGACTTACGAACCGCTGACGGGTACTGGGCTTTAGGTCCTTAAGAATGCTCTGGTAGCCCGGGTTGTAAGAAATCACCAGGAGAAAATCAGGATGCGCTTCAAGCAACTCGTTGGTTTTGTCGATCGGCAATATCCGCCGATGGTCGGTAAGGGAGTGAATGAGGACGGTCGTATCCTTCCGTGCTTCTACGATCTCGTCGAGATAGCAGATGCCACCATGGCGTACCGCAGATGTCAGTGGACCGTCTTGCCAACGGGTGGATTCATCGCGCAGAAGATAGCGCCCGAGTAGGTCGGTTGCCGTAAGGTCCTCGTGACACGAAACCGTCGTTAGCGGTTGTTTGACGAAGTCCTGTACCAGATTGTCGTCGCCGTAGATCCGCCACGACATGTGTTCGACAAATCGAGTCTTACCGCAGCCGGTTGGGCCTTTTAAAAGAACTGGTAGTCGTTGTGCAAAGGCAGCAAGGAAGACGTCGACTTCGTCGCTGAGGGGTAGGTAATACGGGGCTTCGTCACCCGAAGCAACCACTACGGAACAAAGACATCGCGTCCTTGGCGATAGTTGCCAAATGTCTGCGACGCGTTTCGATTAACAAGGCTACGTCTTTTCATCGGATGATGCAGACTGCGCACTTCGTGCTCAATTTCCGTAATTTCGTCACCTGTGTCCGGATCAATGATCGACTGAAACCGATACTGGTGTTGATCTGACTCTTCCGTGATTAAGTCGCGCTCAACTAATGCATTGTGAGGTCGCGAGAAATTCGATACGTATATGGCGATGTGATGCCCGTCGTATTCGTCGATGTCGTCTTCGGTCTCGCGGAATCGGAATTCTTGGTTGTAGCCCATCGCTACTTTCGCATATGTACCGGTGTTGTCCTCGACCTTCTCAGCGGGAGTGTCGAATATCTGGTCATAGAACTTGACGATCCCGTCACTCGAGCCGGGTGGAACTTGCATATCGCCATATGCAATCCCTAACGCCATTGTGTCAGCGTCGTCAGGTTGGTGAATCCGGATGGCGTTTCCCCAAGGGCACGTCACATTGATGCAGTCGCCGTCTTCTTCCCAACGATATTCGGTGCCTTCCATCCAACGCTCGATGCCGTTCAATCTTCGTTTTAGGTCGTCGTGAGCCGGGATTACTACCCCGATCGTGCCTCGGAACTTTTGGGCTTCACTCTTGGGTAAATGGAACTGTTGCTCGCCAGCATTGATCCACATGTTGAACGTGCCGAAATCGATGTAAGGATCGCGCGTAAAGCCGAGACCGGTGACATAGAACAGCGCCGCTAGCTGCTGATCGGGAACCGTGAGATTGAAGTGCTCCATGTTCTGGATATTGCCGACATCTTCAACAGATCGATCGAATGAGCGTTCAGCTTTCATAGTTGATACGTGCTCCAGGCATAGGTAATGCCGAATAACTTACTTGCAAATAGGAAATCAGTCGGGCGCCGAGCAGAATCCCTTGTCTTGGAATGTTACTGTGGAAGTTGCGTTCGACTATTTGCTACACACGTCCGAATTCGACGTGCTCACGTGGATTTGCCTTTAGGTCACCGCGCTGTGCAATAAGACCCTTTGTGTATGTCTCTAACTCGTCACGGTTCATTTTCGGATCCCACGGTTCTGCGAAAGGTTGTTTGGCGTCCCACGGCGTGTCGCAGAACACTTCGATTCCATTTCTCTCAGGATCGTGAAAGTAGATCGACCACGTATTGCCATGAGTAATGGGTACTACCCTTCCTGCGTCTTCGTTCGAGGATAGTTCTTGGTAGAGCCGTTTAACCTCGTCCAATGATTCGACGCGGAATGAGAAATGACCGACTCGACTTGATTCTCCGCTTAGATTGGCGTCTTCCTTGAAGGCAATTTGATGGTGCTCGCCGTCGAGCTGGGAGAGGAAAGCGATGCCCTGTGCTTGATCGTTGACACGAAAGCCAAGTGCGTCTGTATAGAAAGTCACCATCTCCTTCAGATTCTTAACGTTGACGAACGCATGTGACCAAGTCAAAGTCATGGTATTAGGAATCTTGGATGCATAACTGAGATTCTAGCCCTACATTCGCGATCTGACTTGAGCATCCAGATAGCCGTCTACGACACGTCGCCGTTCGTAACATGAGAGTATGGCACAGGAAGAATCGTTTGAAGACGTACTGTTAAGCGTTATCGAGCCTCTACTCGAAGGGCTTCGAGTGTTCGAGCGTAGCTCGCGGTATCTTGGACCGGCGACGACGGATTCCATCTGTAGTGAACTGCTCAAAACCAGGCAGAACCTACGCGCAGCATCAGCGTATCTACGCGAAGCCGATTGGCTTCCGGAAGCACAGCCGATACGAGATTTGGTTTCAGAAGCGTATCGTGTAGCGCTTCGAGGCTTGGAATCCCTTGATGAGGTCGGGAAAGGTGCAAATGACATGTTGTCTCTCTATCGAACGCTTGGCGCGCGAGCACGAGTTTGCGAAGCAATCTATCCGCTGGCAACACATTTCAGTTTGGTCCATCGGTATTTCTTGGATTCGCGTAAGCAGGATATTCCGAGGAGCAAAGTTAGTGTCGTCGACAACGTCGAAGGTCTCAGGGGAATCCACCAGGTCGAGAACGATCGGAAACAACGCGGTGGTTTTTCTCTTTATATACCAGAATCGTACGAGGCAGAACGGGCGTATCCCGTCGTATTCGCATTACACGGTGGCAGTGGCCACGGTTCAACTTATCTCTGGTCGTGGTTGCGTACCGTTCGCACTGAAGAACTGGTATTAGTAAGTCCAACGTCGGTAGGTGGCACCTGGGCGATTATGGGTCCTGACCAAGACTCACCAAATCTTCATCGCATTTTGGATTCAGTTCGTGGCATAGTAAACATCGATGACACGAGGCTGTTGCTTACTGGTATGAGTGACGGTGGAACTTTCACCTACGTTTCAGGATGTACCGACGATTCTCCGTTTACTCATCTAGCACCTTGTTCGGCAAGTTTTCATCCAATGCTGATCGAGATGATGTCGAAGGATCGACTTCGCGATCTACCGATATGCATCACCCATGGTGCATTGGATTGGATGTTCACGGTCGATATCGCCCAAACCGCGGAGTACGCCTTCTCGGCTGCTGGTGCGAACGTGTTCTATCGCGAAATCTCAGATCTAGCGCACACGTATCCAGAGGATGCAAATCCTGAACTCGTCGATTGGTTTCTCGCCGGAGATCTTTAGTCTACATTTGTAGTCGAGCGCTCTACTGAATAGTCGACGAACGCAGTTGTCTTTACGAAGCGTTTCGCCGATGCGATCTCACAACTTGCGCCCAAATTGAGCATCGAGCGCTCAAATTGTGGGCGGAATTAGCTAGCTACGTGCAATTCTTGCGCAATATCATCTGGCACGAAAGTTGTTACGTTATTCTCGTCAGAGGAGCACATGGTCTCCTCAAATTCAGTTTATGAGGACGCATTCGTGGCACGACTTTCTGTTCGAAGATTCATCACAACGGCGCTTGCCGCAGTATTAGGCTTCCTAGCGGCTCCGTCGCTTGCGAAGGACGACTATCGCATCGCTTGGAGTATCTATGTGGGTTGGATGCCCTGGTCATATGCGGCTGAATCAGGCATCGTCGACAAATGGGCAGACAAGTACGGCATCACGATTGAGGTCGTTCAATTCAATGACTACATTGAATCGATAAACCAGTACACGGTTGGTGCGTTTGACGGTTGCACCATGACCAATATGGATGCGCTTACGATCCCGGCAGCTGGCGGCGTCGATTCGACTGCGTTGATCGTAGGGGATTTCTCGAACGGCAACGATGGCATCGTCTTAAAAGGTGCAGACAAATCCGTTTCTGATCTACGTGGTCAGAACGTCAATCTCGTAGAACTATCCGTCTCTCACTATTTACTTGCTCGTGCACTCACTGGCGCAGGTATGACAGAACGGGACCTCACCGTTGTGAACACGTCGGACGCGGATATTGTTGCCGCTTTCACTACGGATGACGTTACCTCCGTTGTTACATGGAATCCACTTCTCGCAGAAGTGCAATCCATGCCAGAAGTTTCGCCGGTGTTTGACTCATCCATGATCCCGGGTGAGATCATCGACATGCTAGTGGTAAGCACGGACGCGCTTGAGGATCCTCGATTCGCGAAAGCTCTCGTTGGTGCGTGGTATGAGACGATGTCGGTTATGGCAGCCGCCAATGCGGCTGCGATAGACGCGAAAACGCATATGGCGACTGCATCGGGAACTGACCTTTCGGGATACGACGCTCAACTCGCGCCTACGCCAGTGTTCTTCGAAACAC